>JBFFKS010000053.1:0-7937 GCA_041555275.1 Xianfuyuplasma sp.
ATGAGTGCGAAAGAGTTATTAGACAAATAAAAAAAGCCTATTTAAATAGGCTTTAAATTTATCTTATTTATGCATTCATAGCTTGAACTAATGTATAGATTAATCCAACTACTCCAGATAAAACAAAACTTAATGCAAGGATTACAATAATGACACGTCCCCAGCTAGTTTTAGTTATGTTTCTTGTAACTGGTTTAGTAGGTGCCTGATCCTTTTTTATTCTTTTTTTGCTTGTTGGCATGCTTTCACCTCATCACTTAAATATGGTATAATATTTATGTCTTTAATTATTATAATACATAAACTTTAAAAAGGAAAGATTTTTATGGAAAAAAAGTATCGAATTATCTTTCACATTGACCTCAACGCTTTTTTTGCAAGTTGTGAAATGGCTGAGGATGAAACACTGCGTAATGTACCACTTGGAATTGGTGGTACTGGTGAACGTAGTGTTTTAACTACGGCTAATTATATTGCTAGAAAATTTGGTGTAAGAAGTGGTATGTCTAGCGTGGAAGCAAAGAAACTTTGTCCCAAATTAGTAATCCTTCCAGTTAATTTTGATCTATATCATAAATATAGTACTATTTTCTTTGATTTATTACGTGAATATGTGTCTGAGATTGAGAAGGGGTCCATAGATGAAGGATATATCGATGTCACAGATTTGAGTGATGATATACATCCACTTGATTTGGCAAAGGAAATTCAAAGCAGATTACTTAACGAGCATAAATTGCCAGTATCAATAGGTATTGCTCCAAATATGTTTTTGGCGAAAATGGCATCAAATATGAAAAAACCATTAGGAATAACTGTTTTAAGAAAAAGAGACGTTGAGGAAAAACTCTGGCCGTTACCAATTGAAGACATGTACGGGATAGGGAAGAAAACTTATCCTAATTTAAAGTTAATTGGGATTCATACAATAGGGGATCTTGTTCGATATAAAAATGAGAAAAAACTGGCTTTGGTATTGGGTAATAGAATTCAAGAGTTTAGAGAAAAGGCAAGAGGAATTGATTATCGAATGGTTGACCCATATCGTTATGTCGATATGAAAAGTATTGGGAATAGTGAAACATATACCCAAGATTTAGTCGAGTATCAAGATATTTTAGAAAAACTGACAAAACTAACAAAAAAAGTTTCAAATCGTTTAAAAGATGACGGTAGTGTTACAAAAACAATTAGTATTCAAGTAAGATATAATGATTTTTCACAAATCAATAGAAGTTACACACTAGATTTTTATACAGATAATTTTTTTGAGATATATGAAATTGTTGAAAGACTTTATGATGATAACCAAGGAGATTTGCCGATTAGATTGTTAGGAGTCAGTTGTAGTAATTTAAAGGATTCAGCAAATAATTTTCGACAAATTAACATATTTAACTTGAAAGAAAATACACCAAAAGATAAGGCCATTTCCTTAGTGTTAGATAGTATTAACAGTGCATATGGTCAAAAGATAATTAATAAGGGCACTAAAAAATAGGGTGATAAAAGGCATTATCAGTGATTTTGCATTGATATATGGTCATTTTTATGATAAAATAAATAATTAGATATATGTATCATATTATTTGGGGAAATTTTGTTCTTATTTTAATAAGAAGTTTAGGACATATTTATTTGGAGGAATGTATATGAAAAAAATATTAGTCATTTTAGGGATTTTCACTTTAGGACTTGCATTGGTTGGGTGTACTGGAAAGAGTGAAGTTGTAACTCCACCATCACTTGTGAGTATAATGGTTAATGAAGAAGCGCCACTTGAAAATGGCGTATTTAAGCTATTTTATCAAGCAAAAAGTGAAACAGTAATTGTTAAAGTTACTCTAAATAATCCGGAAAATCTTGAGATTACATCAATTGTGATTAATGGGAATAATTATCGTTCTCACAATTTCATAAATAATTCAAGTCGTTCAGTTATGTATTTCGAGCTAAATACTGGTAGTCAATTGGGTGAAAAGACATGGACGATAAATGAGATAGTATATAAAGATGGCGACAACAGTGAAAGTGTTCGTGAGTTTTCAGTAAATGAAAAATTTAAATCTTATGTGTATAAAGAAGTGCCAACTGTGGTACGTGAAAACTACACATTGTATCGCGAATCAATTTCTGTAGATTTTAAAATAACTGATTCAGACAGTGTTGTGAACGAAGGTACTCTAAAAGCACAATTATTTGCAGGTGAAACGTTAGTAGAAGAGCAAGTTCTAACAGATGGTATCATTACAGTTGTATTTGATGGCCTGCTTTCAGATAAACAGTATGAAGTTAAAGTGAAAGGTACATACGATCTTGATGATACGAATGGTACTTTGACAAATGTAATTTTATATAGTGGATCATTTACAACATTAGCAAATGGAATTCCGAGTGCAGAAATAAAAAATATCGTAGTTACTTCTAATAAGGTAGTATTTGATATTGATTTTTCTGATAAGGATAGTGTCGTTGTTCCTGGTGGATTAAGCATTGGAATATTCCAAGGAGATCTATTAGTTGACGAAATTAGCATCAATGGTAGTGTAACGGGAGTTGGCTTTGAAGATTTACTAAATGATAATATATACGAGTTAAAAGTTTTGGGTGATTATGATCTTCAAAATGGATTAGGTATTCAAGAAAATAGCGTGTTAATGATTCATTCATTTAGTACTTTACCAAAAGAAGTTCCTACTCCATAAATTCTTCATTTAGTTATTCAAGAAAACCAAATTGATTTTGATATATTTATTCCTGAAAATGATATAATCCACGAAGATACAATTATCGCAAAAATTTACGTTGAAGGAGAAGAAGACCCGATTAAAATCGCTCCTGTAGTGAATAATCATGTTGATTTCCAAATTAATAATGTGTTTGCGAATTTTGAATTTACAATAGTATTAGTAGCTGACTATGATTTAAATGATGGAGAAGGTATCAAAAATGATGTTATCTTTTCACAAATATATAGTACACAATTGAACGCAAGACCATTTGTAAATGTAGGTACTATTCTTGTTGAACAAGGATACGTAACTGTTGAAGCAGATATAACAGATGTAAACGATACTCTGACTGCGTCACTAAAAATGGTACTACTTGAAAATGATTTGGAAGTAGATTCAGTATTATTTGATATAGAATCTGGAGATGTTGTGTTTAGCTATCCAGTTCAAAGTAACAATATTTATAATGTAGAAATATATGCTGATTATGACCTTCGAGATGGTGAAGGAGTATTATATAATCAACTATTATATCGTTCAGTTTTGATTTCTCATGAAAGAAAAGCACCAACTGCAGAACTTAAAGATATTACAGTTACAACTTCTTCAATCAATTTAAATATTGATGTATTAGATGCAGACGGAACAATTGAAGCGGGAACTACAATTGCCTATCTATATTTAGAAGGGGTACTAGTTGCCCAAGACACATTAGTGGTTGGAACAAATAGTGTTTCATTTGATACATTGTTATCAAATAACAATTATGTGATTATGGTTAAAACTGATTATGAGTATGACTTAAAGATTGATAGCCAAATATTGGTTGATCAATTATTGGCAGAAAGCGATATATTAACAGAAGAAAAGTTATTACCAGGATACAAAATCGATAATATTACAACAGAAAGTTCAAGTATTGAATTTGATGTTGACATACTAGATCTTTCAACTGTTATTTCATGGGGAAGTGTACATGCTGACCTATATCATGAAGATGTTTTAGTTGATACAACTCCACTAATTGTAGGTGGAAACTTCAATGTTTCATTTAATGGTTTATTGTCTGATAGTAGTTATGAAGTAATCTTTGTTTTAGACTATGACTTAGAAGATGGTAATGGTTTGATTGAAGATTATATAGTTGGGAATGAAGTGTTTATTACAAAAACGAACTCTCTTCCTACAGCTTCAATATTAGACTCAACAATTACAGAAAACTCAATTGAGCTTGACATACTTGTTGTGGATAGTGATGTTGTAGTCGTTGGAAATACCAAAGCAGTCTTATACGAAGGAGATACACCTACAGGTGATGAAATAGCATTATCAGTTGGGGTAAATACTGGAATAACATTTAGTGGAATCTTTTCAGATACAAGATACTATGTTCATATAGTAACTGATTATAATTTAAAAGATGGAAAACCAGATGAATTAGCTTATGAAATGTACTTTACAGGATATACAACTTCATCATTTGTAATGATGGAAGCTGTATTTGGTGAGGTAATTGAAACAACAAAAGATACAATAATATTTGATGTTCAAGTTATTGATGAGGATGATGTTAGTACAACAAACTTGCAAGCAGTGTTATACAAAGATGGAATTGCCACTGGAGATACGATTACACTTGTTGTTGGAGATAACGTTGGCGTATCATTTACTGGACTTGAAAGTGAAACTTCTTATAAAATCCAAATTGAGTCTGATTATGACCTCAATTTACCTACTGGTGAAGAATTTGCACATGTGTTAGCGATAGATTATGCCGATACATCAAAATTAATTGCACCAGATGTGGTTTTTACAAATGTTAGATCTGATTATGATTCATTTAAAGTAGATATCGTCGTTGAGAATCCTGATGATACAATCACAGGTGGCGTTAGAAATGCTGTCTTATATAAAGATAATGTAGCTACTGTTCAAGTAGTGCCACTGGTTGATGGAATTAACCTTGACGTAGAATTTACGGGATTACTTGCTAACAATACATACGAAGTAAGAGTAATTGTAAACTATGATTTAAATGATGTTGATGGTGAGCAAGTAGGTGCTGAAATAGGCACAGTGCTTGTTTCAACCTTAGAAAAATTTATTCCTGTTGTAAATATGTCTGATTTAGAAATTAGTCGTGATTATGTAAGCTTCTATCTAAATTATAGTGATGTTGATAGTGTACTAGTTGCAGAGAGTTTAATTGCAACCCTATACATTGGAGGGATTGCTGGACCATCTAAATCAATAGAAACAGGAAATGTAACATTTAATATATCTGGATTAATCGCAGATTTTGATTTTGAAATTGTTATTACAGGAGATTATGATTTGGATGATGGTGCAGGTCTTGAAAATGATGGAGAAATGTATCGTCAGGAATTAACAACAATTGCGAATAATCTTCCTTCAGCAGTACTCGGAAATGTAACATTTAAACAAAATTCAATAGATGTTTCAATTGAAATCATTGATGTTGATGCAGTGCTGAATGGAGTTTTAAATGCAATCTTATATGATGAAACTGGAGCAGTAGTTGAAACGATTGCACTTGCAGTTGGTACAAATGATGTATCATTTAATCATACTGCAACAAACAATGTTTTATATACTATCATTGTTGAAGCTGATTACAATTTACTTGATGGAATTGGAAATGCAATCGGTACAGATCGTGAAATTGCTGAAACAATCGCCATTGAATATAACTTGTTAAGACCAGAAGCAGTAATCTCGAATATCGTCGTTGGACAAGATTCGATTTCATTTGATGTCGATGTTTACGACAATAATGGTGTGATTAATGGTTCGATTACAGCTGTATTATACAAAGACGGTGTATCTACTGGGGTTTCATTACCACTAGTCGTTGGATCGAATTCAAAATCATTTAATACATTATTAACAAATAATGATTATGAAATTAGAATTATTACATCATATGATAATGGTGATGGAAATGATACTTATGCAAATCAGGTTTTAGCTGATACTGAACAAACAACTCTTCCAAAATTGGAACCAGATACAGTCGTTGTTGTTGATGAGATATTGGTTACAAGTATTGAATTTGATATCGAAATTATCGATGTCGACTCAACTGGTTTAACTTATAACGCAAAACTATATGATGACCAAGGGGCATTATTTGCCACACAAGGTTTATTGTTGGGAGATAATTTAAATGTATTGTTTACCGGATTATTAGGTAATGAAGCATATACTTTAAAAATAGAAACTACTTATAATCTAACAGATGGTGCAGGAGTACAATCAGGTGTAGCAACTGAAGTTATAAATACTACACAAACTGCAAGTGCCCCTACTTCAACAATTAATTCATCAACACTCGAACAAGACTCAATTTCAGTAAATCTTGAACTTGTCGATAGCAGCGGTGTAACTACTGCAAAAACTGCAAGAATTTACAAAGCTGGTGTTCTTCAAGAAAGTATTGGTGTGACTGTATCATCTTCACAAGACATTCTATTTGATGAGTTAGCACCTAATACTGAGTATGAGGTAAGAGTTTATGCAACATACAACTTAAACGATGGAGATGGTGTTCAAACAGACGTCTTATTAACATCAAATACATATAATACAAAATCATTGATTTTAATTAGTGATGAGGACATTGGGAAACGTATTAACTCGCTTACAGTAACAGTTGATGATCCAGATGCGATTATTACATCAACATTGATCACTGCTACACTGTACGAAGGTCTGACACCAATCGCAACGTATATTGTATCAAAAAATATTGATACAGTTATCGATATGATAAATATATATAGTGGTTATGATTACTCACTAGTATTTAGCCTTACATACGATGTAGGTGCAGGCGCAGTAGCTGGTGTTGTATATACTCATGAGTTTACATCTCTAGAATTAGAAGCTCCCGTTATTGAACTTGAGGGTTCTGACTTAATTACAATGACACCAAGTATTCAAGTCGATGTTACAATTGCTGAAGATTTAGATTCAGTTTATACAGGTATTAAAGCAGAACTATATCAAGATGGTATTTTAGTGGATACTCAAACTGGACTTACAGACAATGCAACTAATACAGTAACATTCACAGGATACGATGGTACGGATGGTAGCGCATATACAATTATTATTGTCGCAACTGTAGATCGTAATGATGGTGAAACACCGGTTGAGGAAGACGTAGCTTCAAGAACATGGATTAATGCTGGACATTAATAATTAAACAAAATAAAAAAGCCAATCTCACATTTGAGACTGGCTTTTTAATTATTTTATAATATCGTTCACGGTTATTTTTGATTTATTATCGTGTGTTGATAAATCTTTTGGATCAAACTGTACTAAAAAGTTATAAACTTCATTTGTTACTTGTGTAGGAGTAGAAGCACCACTTGTAACTGATACTTTTTTATAATGTTTTAAACTCTCAATTTGGATATCTTCAACAGACTCAATTAATCCTGCTTTTACCCCAGCTTTTTCAATGGATACTTCAACAAGTTTTAGGGAATTGTTACTTAATTTATCTCCTACAACGAAACAAAAATCACTGTCTTTATCTTGAGCAGCAACAGCCTCTTGTCGAATTCTAGTAGCATTACAGATCTCATCAATTACCTCAACATGAGGATATACTTCCTTAGCATATTCACTAATGGAAAAAACATCATATAAACTCATAGTTGTTTGATTTGTAATCGCAATCTTGTCTGAATATATTGCAAGATTATCAAGATCATATTCATTTTCAATTAAATGGACACGATCACTTACTTCTTTTGCAGCTTCACTTTCAGGATGTCGTTTTTTACCAATGTAAATGATGTCATAACCTTGGTTGATTTTATCAACAATAATCTTTTGTGTCTTTAATACATCATCACACGTAGTATCGATAATATCTAATCCTTTGTCTATTGCTTTTTGTCGAACTTTTGGACTAACTCCATGAGCAGTAAATATAACAGTTCCTTCATTTATATCATCTAACAATTTTGATCGTAATTTTGATCTATTTGATAGTGTTTTAACACCCTTTTGATTTAGTGCTTCAACGATCTTTTTATTGTGGATAACCATACCTAAAACAGTAACTGGTTTTTTTACTTTACTTATGTCTAATTTTTTGATAGTATTGATTGCGTTCACTACACCATGACAATAGCCACGCGGCGTTATTTTAATAGTTTCCATATTATC
>JBFFKS010000054.1:0-7917 GCA_041555275.1 Xianfuyuplasma sp.
ACCAAGAACTGATGCTGAAATTCAAGCATTAATTGATGCTGCTATTGAAGCAATCCCTGAACCTGAATCTGGATGTGGATCTTCAATTGGAAGTTCATTATTAGTTTACATCACTGGTGCAATTGCACTAATGGGTGGAGCTGCATTATTCTTCATGAAACGCAGATAATCGCAAAAAAATGATAAAAAATAACTAGTCTACAATTTGTAGGCTAGTTTTTTTTGTGAAAAAATTTTTTCAATTGTGAAAGAAACTCTGACCCTATATTATTTTAATATTATAAGTAGTATAATATATATATAATTCATTAAAAAGATTTACTGTAGAGGAAGGGATAAAACTTTACAGTTTTTAAGAAAATAAGAAGGAGAAAAAAAAGATGAAAAGAATTTTTGTTTTAATGGCAACATTTACTTTAATTTTTGGATTAACTGCATGTAAAGAACCTGTTGATACACCAGAAGAATGTGTATCGCCAAAAGTATTAGAAAATGGGGTTTGTAAAGATCCAGATCCTGTTATCACAGACGCACCTGTTTTTTCAGGTATTACTGATGTAACAATTACAGCTGGTGATGTTTTCGATCAACTACAAGGTATCACAGCTACCGATATTAATGATGGAGATGTAACTTCTGATATCGTTGTATCTGGTACATTTGACGCTACCACAGCTGGTATCTATACGTTAACTTACACTGTTACAAATGCCGCTGGTTTGGTAACGACAGTAACAAGAACTGTTACTGTAAATACCATTGAAGGATGTGGCGTGTTCCAAGAATTAGTTGGAGACGAATGTGTTGACATTCCACCTACAGAAATTGTTATTATGCATGGAGCAGTATATGAAATTGATCCATTCCATGCTGATTATAGTGGAACTGAACAATTAGAAAGACAAACATTACAACGTGAAGTGGAAGAGAGATTCAACGTTGAAATCAAATATGAAAATTATTCACCAAGTGCAGCATGGGGACCAAGCCGTGTTACTGCAATTATTCAATCTAGTGTTTCAGGAGATCATTTAGCTGATATCTATTGGTCTGTAAGTACTTGGACACAAGAATTGGTTCAAAATGATGCGATTATCGATGTGACACCTTATATGGCAGAACATGGACAAAATATTGATGATTCATATATTGAAATCGGGTCTTACCAAGATGGAATTTATGGATTTGGAGCAGGGAAATTAGGGATCACAGATGGACTATATTACAACGCAGATTTAGTAAGTAGTTTAGGTGTTGGAAATCCTACCCAAATGTATCTAGATGGAGATTGGAATTGGACTAATTTTGAAGCTTGGGCAACAAGTGTTCAAACCGCTTTGGGATCACAAGAAGATCACTATGCGTTAGGTGGTATGTTATCATATTACGCTGAAAATATGGTTCCTTTAAATGGTGGTAGTTTAATTAACGCAACTACAGGACGCGTATCATTCGCACAAGCACCTGCACTAGAAACTTATAATTTCCTAACAGAATTACATAATAAAAATTTATTTGAATTATCACCTGCTTATGATGCAGGTAGTCCTGAATGGCAAACTGGTAAAGTGGCAATGTATCCAGGTAGTTTATGGTTTATGACTGCAGATAACAGATGGGGAACTTTGGCGTTTGAAATTGGATTTGTACCTTACCCAGCAGCGGATGATTATACCGGAGAGTATGCATCACCTATCTCAGCAGAAGCAGTGTACTCAATCGCAAGTGGAATGACACCAGAAAGAGAAGAATTAGTATTCCAAGTATGGAATGAACTACAATTATGGAAAACAGATCAAGAGGCTTTGGATGATTTTGAATTAATCTTAATGACAAAATTTGATGATGAACTATACATTGAAGCGTATCTTGATGTTTATGATAAAGTATATCTAGATTTAATTAATTCAATTGGAATTAGTGCATATAGTGCCAATGGATGGGGTAGCAATATCCATAGAGCGATTATCGCCGACGATGCACGTTCAGTTGTAGAAGCAATTAAACCAATTTATGAAGCAGCCCTCTTAGATTACTTAGGAGAATAATTAAACCAACTTTTACATAATCCCCCTTTTGACATGAGAAAAAGGGGGGATTATATAGATAGGAGTGTTCATCATGAAGAAGACAATGATCATTATTTTATCAGTTATAGTTGTACTAATAGGTTTTTTTACAATTGATAACGTAATTGTAAAAAACAGACATGACTATATGAAATATAATCAAGAACCAGTTGATACAACAAGTTTCAATGAACTTGATTATTACAGTTCAGCAGACTATTACACATACATTGATTCTTACGATAGTAACTACCCAACAGGTACTAATATCGTAATTTTAGCTGCGGATTATATTTCAAATGAAGGAACACAAACACTTCTTGATACGTATGAAGGAAAAAGTGATGTGTTACTAACTGAAGAAGAAGGAAAAGTATCGTGGAATGTTACAGTTCCTGATGAGGGTTTTTATAACCTAAAAATTAATTACTATCCTTATCAAGGAAAAAGTTCAATGATTGAAAGAACGCTGTTCATTAATGATGAATTGCCTTTTAGTGGTGCTGAAAACATTGTATTTAGAAGAGTGTGGGGAAGTGCTGATGAAGTAACTCAAGACATTAATGGAAATGATATTAGACCAAATCAAATAGAAATTCCTGAGTGGACTTCAAGTTATTTTAGAGATTTAATCGGTTACGTTAATGAACCATATCAATTCTATTTTGAAGAAGGAGAAAACACAATTTCTTTAGAATCATTGCGTGAACCCTTATTAATTGAAAGCATTGAATTAGTACCTATTTTAGAGTTACCTTTGTATAGTAGTGTAGAAGGAGATTATCAAAACCAAGGGTATCAAATAGTAGAAAATGGTTTAACCATGATTCAAGCTGAAAATTATTTAAAAACATCTTCACCAACACTATATCCATTGAATGATAGAACATCACCAATGACTATGCCAAGTAGTCCTCGACTTGTGAAACTTAACACAATCGGCGGTAATAACTGGCGTCTAATTGGAGATACCATCACATGGCAATTTGAGGTAGAAGAAAGTGGATTATATCCAATAAGTATGCGTGTAAAACAGAAAACAGCAGCGGGAATGAGTGTATCAAGAAATATATATATCGATGGTGAAATCCCATTTAAAGAATTAGAGAACTATCAGTTTAAACAAAGTAATGCTTGGCGTATTCAAACACTAGGAGTACCCGCTCATAAAATAAACTGTGATGAGAATAATGAAAATTGTGAAGATATTCCTGAAGAAGTATTTTATTTCTATTTTGAAGCAGGAGTAACTCATGAAATAAAAATGGAAGTCTCACTTGGAGATTATGGTCCATTAATTGGCCAAATCCAAAGTTCGATTTCAGAACTCAACAAACTATACCGTGAGATTTTAATTTATACAGGTCCAGAACCAGATCAATACCGTGATTATCAATTAACTGAAAGAGTTGATAATTTAGTAGGGAGACTGACAACAGAAAGAGATAATTTAGCAAATGTTAGAACTGATTTAGAACTAATATCAGGAAAACGTAGTGATAAAACAGGGATCTTAGATACAGTAATCCTACAGTTAGATGAATTTTTAATCAAACCTCGTGAGATTCATCAAAACTTGCTAACATACAATAGTAATATTGCCTCTTTAGGGACTTTAGTTATTTTATTAAGTTCACACCCCCTAGAAATTGATTATTTATCAGTACATGGTGTTGAAGATCAGTTGCCTAGAAGTACAGCAACTGCATTTGAAAATATAATATTTGATATTAGTGCATTTTTATCAACTTTTGTGACTGATTACGCTTCTCTTGGAGAAACAGAAGAGTTTGATACTGATGAAACAATTGAAGTATGGTTATCCGTTGGACGAGATCAAGCAAACATATTACGTAAAATGATTGATGAATCATTTACACCTGATACCGGAATAAAGGTTGATCTTAAATTAGTAAATGGTGCGGTATTATTACCAGCTACATTAGCAAAAGTGGGACCAGATGTTGCGATGGGATTGGGTAATAGCTTGCCTGTCAACTACGCAATGCGTAATGCCGTTTATGATATAAGTCAGTATGATGACTTTGAGGAAGTAGCGACAAGATTTAAAGAGAGTGCGATGGTACCATATGAATTTGAAGGTGGATACTATGCCTTACCAGAACAACAAATTTTCTTAATGATGTTTTATCGTACTGATATTTTTGAAGAATTGGGATTAACACCTCCTGACACATGGGATGAAGTTATTACTTTAATTCCCGATTTACAGAAACACAATCTAGAATTTTATTTACCAGTACCGATTACTCAAGGTGCGGTAATGAATTTACCTCCGAATCCAATTTATTCTACAATTTTTTATCAAAATGATGGAGAATTCTATATTGATGATAATTTAAAAAGTGGGTTTAATGAAGGTAATGGGCCAAAAGTATTTGAAACATGGACAAAGTTTTACACTGATTATTCATTCCCAGTACAAGCAAACTTTGTCAATCGTTTCCGAAGTGGACAGATGCCTATTGGTATATCTTATTACAATGTTTTCAATACATTAAGTGTTTTTGCTCCTGAAATAAGAGGTAAGTGGGATTTTGTACCGATACCAGGAACCGTTGCAATTGATGAATTTGGAAATGAGTATGTTAGAAGAGAAACAGTAGCAACAGGTACATCTGTAATGATTATGAACAATAGTGAACATAAAGATGCTTCTTGGAAATACTTAAAATGGTGGACAGATGCAACACAACAAGTTAGATTTGGTCGAGAACTTGAAGGAATTTTAGGTGCGGCTGCACGTTATCCAACTGCAAATGTTGAAGCATTAACACAATTGCCATGGACAGTAAAAGAATACAAAAAATTGGAAGAACAATGGGACTGGGTTAAAGGAATTCCAGAAGTGCCTGGTGGATATATGACAGGTAGACATCTTGATAATGCCTTTCGTTTGGTTCTTGAAGATAGTTCAAATCCGAGAGAAACAATCTATGATTATGTACAAGTAATCAATGATGAAATAGAGAAAAAACGTCGAGAATTCGGACTAGAATAGGAGGTTAATTGTGGAAGCTAAAGCTATAAAAAAACCAGAAGTTATCTATCATAAGAAAACTTTATGGGAAAAAATAAAACTAAATAAACATAGCTATATCTTAATGGCACCATATGCCATATTATTTCTGACTTTTACAATTATTCCTGTATTCATGTCTCTTGGAATTAGTTTCACATATTTTAACCTATTGGAGCCTCCAAGATTTATAGGGCTAGACAATTATGTAAAATTAGCTTTAGACGATGACGTATTTATTATTGCTTTAAAGAATACATTACTTTTAGCAGTAGTAACAGGACCAGTTTCTTATTTACTTGCGTTTGTCTTTGCATGGTTAATCAATGAATTAGGTCCGAAATTAAGAGCATTTATGACATTAGTATTCTATGCTCCTTCAATATCAGGTAATGCATTTTTAATCTGGTTATTGATCTTCAGTGGAGACATACATGGATATGCGAATAGTATTTTAATTAGATTCGGATTTATTGATAATCCAATTTTATGGCTCAAAGATCCTGATTATATGATGGGTGTAATTATCCTAGTTCAATTGTGGTTAAGCTTAGGCGTAAGTTTCTTAGCATTCATCGCGGGACTTCAAAGCGTTGATAAAACATTATATGAAGCAGGAGCAATTGATGGAATTAGAAATAGATGGCAAGAATTATGGTATATTACATTGCCTTCAATGAAACCTCAATTACTTTTTGGAGCGGTAATGCAGATTACGACTTCACTTGCCATTGCACAAGTATCGATGTCATTAGTAGGATTCCCTTCGGTGCAGTATGCAGGACACACAATTGTAACGCATCTAATTGATTATGGTTCTGTAAGATACGATTTAGGGTATGCAAGTGCTATTGCAACAGTTTTATTCTTAATCATGATTAGTGCCAACCTTATTGTAAGAAATATTTTAAGAAAGGTTGGTGGATAAGATGATGAATGTAATAAATTTTTTGAAAAATGCGCGTAAAAGAATTAAAAAATTCTTTAGGAGAAAACGAAAATTAAATCGAAGCGCCTGGGGAGATTTAGGATTATTTATAGTGCTAGCATTGTTTGGGACATTTAGTGCCTATCCATTAATTATGACTGCGTCAAATGCGTTTAAACCACTTGATGAGTTATTCCTATTCCCTCCGAAAATATTTCCAAAAATACCAACATTAGATAACTTTAGAGACTTATCTGAGTTGATTGGAAACTCGTGGATTCCATTTAGTAGGTATTTCTTTAATACCATCCTTATTACTGTGGTTGGAACAGTAGGACATGTGTTAATCGCCTCAATGGCAGCATTCCCACTCGCAAAATATAAATTTCCTGGTCGTAGTATCTTCTTTACAATGGTGGTATACTCACTAATGTTTGCACCACAAGTTACTGCTACACCAAATTATATTATTGTATCTAAAATAGGCTTAATAGACAATCCTAGTGCGATTATCTTACCAGCAATCGCATCTAGTTTAGGACTGTATTTAATGAAACAATTTATGCAACAAATACCCGATGAATTAATAGAAAGTGCAAAGATTGATGGTGCTAGTGAATATCGCATCTTCTTTACCATCGTTATGCCACTAGTAAAACCAGCATGGTTAACATTAATAATTCTGTTATTCCAAAGATTATGGACAACAGATGGTGGATCTTTTATTTTTAGTGAAGAATTAAAACCTCTTTCCTATGCATTAAGACAAATTGCACAAGGTACAATTGAACGAGCAGGAACAATTGCAGCAGTTGGATTTATTATGATGATTGTACCAGTGACATTCTTTATTGTGTCACAATCTAAAATCGTAGAAACATTCAGTCATTCAGGAATGAAGTAGGAGTGAGATTATGAAAGTATTTGCATTAGCATCTCTTTTAATATCATTACCAGCGCAATTACTTACTGGTAACTACAACTACTCATACTATGGAGAAGCTTTACACAGCGCTCCTGGTATGACTTTTGCGACGTTCTTTGACGCTCAGACTCTTGGGGTTGAATTAGGTTCTCCTGAAGACATAGTTGTTTATGATGAAGAGATCTATATTATCGATTCAGACACCAATGGATTAATCATTGTTGATCACGATTTTAATCTTGTTAGTGAGTATTATACATTTGTACCTACTCAAACTTATCTAGATTACTTGAGCGATAATGGATTACCTCCGGTTACAGAGATAACACTCTATAGACCAAACGGAATCGATATTACAGAAGACGCAATCTATATTTGTGATACAGGAAACTATCGTATCGTAAAACTAAATAAAGATTTTGAAGTAATCGCTACATTTAGTGAAATGGATGATCAAACCTTTATCAAGGAAGATGATCCAAGTACTACTGTGGATGAAAGTATTGACGTTATTAGTTTTGAACCAAAAAAAATCACAGTGGATAATACAGGTAGAATGTATGTTGTTGCGAAAAACATATTCGAAGGAATTATGGAAATTAATTACGATGGTGAGTTTAATCGTTTTACTGGGGTTAACCCATTAAAACTTACTCCAGTTGAAATCTTTCGAAGAAGTCTCATGACAGAAGATCAGTTAGATCAACTCCAATTATATTTACCAACCGAATATACAAATGTAAAAATTAACGAGGAAAGTTTCATATATGCTACAAGCAAAGTATCTACAAATAATGATGAAAATCCAATCCAATTAATCAATCCAAAAGGTGTGGATGTTATAAAGCGCAATGGATACCACCCTCCAATGGCAGATGTGCATTATGTGGTTGGTCGAAATAATTATGTAATTGATGGACCAAGTGATCTTGTAGATATCGCGAACACAGTAGAT
>JBFFKS010000055.1:0-7872 GCA_041555275.1 Xianfuyuplasma sp.
AATATTTATTGAAGAAATTCACACTAAAAAAGAAGCCTAATTTGGCTTCTTTACTTTATTTAATGGCAGGGGCGGAGAGGATCGAACTCCCGTAGACGGTGTTGGAGACCGCTGCATAACCAGTTTGCTACGCCCCTAAATAATAAAAAAATGGTGGGAGGGGACGGATTTGAACCGCCGAACCCTAAGGAGCAGAGTTACAGTCTGCCGCGTTTAACCACTTCGCTACCCGCCCACGTATTATTTCTTTATTATAGCGTAAATTATTATATCAAAGCAGGCATCATAAATCAATACCTTTTGGTAATTATGTTATCGGATATATGATGTTGCCCACATTTACTTATCCAGTTAAGAAAATACACAAGCACATATCTGTGAATTTATATGAAAATATCACTTGTTTTCCGGTACATATGTCTCAAAATTATGATACACCTTTTATTGTTTTGTCTCATAATTTTTTTGATGTATAATATTATATATGAAAGAGGTGTTCCAATGGATTTATTTGACAAATGTTTGAACTATACTGAGGTTGATGATGTGAAGAGTATGGGATTGTATCCTTATTTTCATGCACTTCAAACAAAACAGGATACTGAAGTAATTATGGACGGCAAAAGGAAGATCATGTTAGGCTCTAATAACTATTTAGGGTTAACTGGTGATGAAAGAGTAATTGAGTCAGGAATCGAAGCGATGAAAGAGTATGGTAGTGGCGTATCTGGATCGAGATTTCTAAATGGTACACTTAACCTTCATATTACTATCGAAAAAGAATTAGCTGCATTCCTAAATAAAGAGGATTGTCTTACTTTTTCAACTGGATTCCAAAGTAATCTAGGTATTATAAGCGCAATTGCTGGTAGAACAGATGTTATACTATGCGATCGTGAAAATCACGCTAGTATTTATGATGGAATTCGTTTAAGTTTTGCTAAAATGATTAGATATGATCATAATGACATGGAAGACCTAGAAAAGCAACTAAAAACAGTTCCTAAGGATAAAGGAATATTAATCATTACAGATGGTGTATTCAGTATGACTGGAGCTATCTGCAAACTAGATAAAATTGTGATTCTTGCAAAAGAATATGGCGCAAGAGTAATGGTTGATGATGCCCATGGATTTGGTGTCTTAGGAAAAAATGGGCGTGGAACAGCTGAACATTTTGGTTTAGAAGATGAAGTAGATATTATCATGGGTACTTTCTCAAAATCACTAGCTAGTTTAGGTGGCTACATGGCTTCCTCAAAAAAAGTAGTAAACTATGTAAAACATAAATCTAGACCATTTATATTTAGTGCTGCGATTACGCCAGCAAACACAATGACAGCTTTGAAATCTTTAAGGATATTGAGAGAAGAACCTGAAAGACCTCAAAGATTATTAGAAATTGCTTCATATATGAGAGATAAACTAAAATCATTTGATTTGCCTCTAGGTCCAGATTCAGTGGCACCTATTATTCCAATATATACCTATTCAAAATTAAGAACGTTTATAGCAGTAAAACAATTATTCAACAGAGGTGTATATGTAAATCCTGTTTTACCTCCAGCAACTCCTGAAGGTGAATGTTTAATACGAACAAGCTATATGGCAACACTTACTGAACCTTTACTTGATGAAGCTGCGGACATAATCAATGAAGTATTATCTAATTTACCTAAAAATGATGAGGAACTATTAGAGTTGATTAATAATGAATAAAACTGTATTGGTTACAGGAGCAAGTAGTGGTATTGGAGAATCTTTAACTAAATATCTTTTGGATAAAGGATATTTAGTCATTGGTCTTTCTCGTAAAAAACCAGAATTTGTTCAATTCCCATATTACGAATGTGATCTAAGTGATATTTCACAAATCAAAAATACTACAAATAAAATATTAAATGATGATATTAAAATAGATATTCTTGTTAATTGTGCTGGTGTAGGTACTGGTGGATCAATTGAGGATATCTCATACGAAGATTTAAAATGGGTATTTGATGTTAATATTATTGGAGTAATTGAGTTAATCAAAGGTTTACTACCTGTTCTTAAAAAAAGTAAACGATCAAAAATAATAAATATTGGCAGTGTAGCTGGTGAAATAACAATTCCTTTCCAACTAAGTTATTCCATGACAAAATCTAGTCTTCATAAACTATCAGAAGGATTACGTATTGAACTAAAACCTTTTGGAGTAGATGTTGCATCTGTATTACCTGGAGATACGAAAACAGGTTTTACGAAAAATCGTAAAAATATTTTGCCTGAAAATAGTCCATATCTAGATAGAGCAAATAGAAGTATTAATAAGATGGCAAAAGATGAGCAAAAAGGAGTACCTGCTTTAAAAGTTGTAAAAGTAATTGAAAAACTAATACGTAAGAAAAAGATGAGAAGTAGTACTACGGTTGGTTTTGATTATAAAATTCTTGTTTGTTTATCAAGAATTTTACCAAAAAAACTAGTAGAAAAAATAGTCATGAAAATGTATGGATAACAAAAAGAAGGTTAATAAACCTTCTTTTTTTATTTCATAAAGTAAATAATTATGGACTTACTATAATACTAGTAGCGTCTCCAGCTACGATTTGAGGTAAGATACCATCCCATGTGTCATAGTACAATTGTGTTAATACAATGTCACTGATTTCAGTAATTGTCAAGTATCCTCCCAAACCATTAATTTCAAAATCTAATTTTAAGACATCATCAACAAACCCATCATCATCAAGGAATTGTCCTTCATACATTGTGTAGATTGCATTCGCTGTAACACTGTTTAAAACTCTTTGTGCTTCTGCGTTTGCAGTTGCTTCAATCAAAATTGTTTCAGCTTGAATTTCAGCCTGTAATTTAATCGTTTCATGTCTAATAAGCGCTGCTTCTTGATCTTTTAAAGCAATTTCTTTTTGCTTAGCGGCAGTTGCTTCTGCTTCAACTACACCTTCAATTACATCACCAGCATCTACATCTAGGATGATAAACGCATCGATAGTAACTCCTAATTCAGCGAAACTTGCTTCTAGGTCTGCTTCTGTTTCAAAACGAACATCGTTCAATCCACCTTTCAATATTGTGAAAATATCAAAATCAACACTGTTTGTTTGAAGAGCTTCTCTAATACGTGCTTCGATTGTGCTTTGAGGAATGATATCTCCCCCGAATTTACGATAGAATTTATAGGCATTTGGTACTTCTACACGATACTGAATTGTAAGTGTATATGTAGCCCATTGCCCCCCACCAGTTTCTTCAAGTGTACCATCATCTAGTTCTTTTACGATGATTCCTGTTTGTGCTGAAACAACATATGTTTCCTCACGTAATTTTGTAGAAATAATTTTTACAGATTGGAAAGGAGTGATTAGATGTAATCCTTCTCCAAAAGTTTCTTCCTGGATTCCGCCTTTGAATGGATCATATACAACCCCAACTTCATTTGCTTTAACCTCTGCAAAACAACTTGGTAAAATTACCAAAAATGCTAAAAATGCGAAGAAACTTCTTGATCTAAATTTGAAGTAAACACTGTTCGCTCCTCTTTGAACGCTAAGTCCTATAAATAATCCAATAAATAGTATAAATGAAAATATAACTGTAAACATATTTGTCTTCCTTTCTTGTGGATATTCTTTCAACCACGAGACATATTATACTATAATTAGTATAAATCTCAAAAAAAATAAAAAGCGGAATAATTTCCGCTTTATTACTTGATTTCGTATCCTTTTGCCTCAATGATTTGTCTAACATCTTGTTCTGATTTAGAACCTAAATCAACTTCAACTGATTTATCATCTAAATTGATTTCTACACTATCAAATCCATTCTCTTTTAATGCTTTTTCAATTGTCATTTTGCAATGTCCACAAGTCATATTCGTTACTGTGAGTTTCATACGAGCACCTCCTCTACTTTAAATTCTGGTAATTTATATCCTTTTAATCTTAAAGCGTTTAACACTACGGTAATACTACTAAATGCCATAGCGGCTGCAGCTACCACCATACTCAGTTGTCCTGTTGCTGCTAAAGGTATTGCGACTAGGTTATAACTAAATGCCCAACCAAAGTTTTGATAAATGTTCTTTAGTGTTGCATTCGACATATCAATTGCTTTGATTACTAAACCTAGGTCATAACTCATTAATGTAACATCACTACTGTCAATTGCGATATCTGTTCCATGACCCATAGCAATCCCTACGTCAGCTAATTTTAGTGCAGGAGCATCATTGATTCCATCTCCTACAAATGCAACAACCTTACCTTCTTTTTGAATTTCAGCAACAATATTTGCTTTTTCATGTGGTAATACTTCACTATAAACATGTTCAATACCTAATTCAGATGCAATAGCGTTTGCTACTACCTTATTGTCACCTGTAATCATATATGGTGTTAACCCTCTATTTTTCATTTCTTGGATTACAAGTTTCGATGTATCTTTAATTTCGTCTCTAACAGCGTATAAAGCCTCAATATTATTATCAACAACTACAAAGTTTATTGTCTTTGCTTCATTTAATAATTTTGTGTATTCTTCGATATATTTATTTTCAATATTTAGATCGTTTAATATCTTTACTGAACCAATATAGACTTCTTTATTATTAATAGTACCTTTAATACCATTTCCTTCCAAAGTTTCAAAGTTTGATACTTTGGCAATCTTTGCATCATTTTCAAGTGCATACTCAATGACAGCTCTACTAATTGGATGAGTTGATTCTTTTTCCAAAGAGTAAATACTATCTATAACTTTTTTACTACCATAGAAATCAGTTACTACTGGTTTCCCATTTGTAAGTGTTCCTGTTTTATCAAACGCAATAACTTCTATTTTGTTTGCTAACTCAAAAAATTCTCCACCTTTATATAGTATATGGTTTTGAGCTGCTTTACCGTTACCTACTAAAATACTTGTAGGAGTAGCTAAACCTAATGCACATGGACAACTGATAACCAATATTGCGACCGTTCTTTCAAAGGCAACACTGAAATCATATCCTAAGAATAAGAACTGTACTAGAAAATTAAGTATCGCTATCGATACCACAATTGGTACGAAATAACTTGCGATTTTATCAGCAGTTCTTTGAATCGGTGGTTTTGAAGCACTTGCTTCTTCCACTGTTTCAATAATTTTAGCTAACATAGTATCACTACCAATTTTTGTAGCTTCGATAATGATTTTTTCTCTTAAATTGATAGTAGCCCCTATTACATCACTACCTATATTTTTAGAAATTGGGATACTTTCCCCTGTAATCATTGATTCATCAACAAAACTTTTTCCCTCTAATACTTTTCCATCAACTGGGATTTTCTCGTTTGCTAAAACAATAATATGATCTCCTAAAAATACTTCATCAATATCTACTAGTGATTCTTTACCATCTTTTAATACTCGGGCTTCTTTGGCACCTAAATTTAGTAACTCAACTAAAGCATCAGTCGTTCTCTCTTTGGCAATATGTTCTATATAGTTACCAATAAGAACCATTGTGATAATTAATGCACTAATCTCAAAGTAATAAGTTGGATGCATACTGCTTTGAACATACAATTCATAATACAACAAATATAAACTATATAGATATGCACTTGTAGTCCCCATAACAACTAAGATGTCCATACCAAGTACTTTCTTTTTGATACTGTGGAAAGCTGCAGTATAGAATCTTTTACCAATGTAAAATTGGACTATCCCAGAAACAACTAATTGGAAAATACCATCTTTTAGTATTTCAGGTACATAAACAAAATTGAAGAACTCAATGTGACTAAACATTGCCCAAAGTAATGGAATACTAAAGATTACACTTATATAAATTTCTCTACGCATTTTGATACGTTGTTTTTTATTGTCATCAAGTGATTCTTCTAAGATAGGTTCGTATCCTATCTCAGTAACAATTTTTGCGATATCAACTAAACTATATTTTTCTTCTTCGTAATTGAATATTACTTTTCCTGCTCCAACATTTACTTTTGCAGTAATAGAATCATAATTATCAAATGTATTTGTAATTGTCTTTGCACACATTGCGCAAGTCATTCCATTTACTTTCATTATTTTCTTCATCATCTAACTCGCCTCATTTCGAAATATGTTACAAACATATATATTTTCATCTTTAACTTCTTCATGTTTTAAAAACTCTTCAAAATCTTTCCTAAGTACTTCTTCTTTCAGTCTTAACTCTCTAATATGTTCTACAAGATGTGGATTCCCCAAAAAGTCTTCAGCTAAAGAATAAAAACCTCTTTGTTTGTCTCTCCTGACATTAACAATTCCTGATTCTTTCAAACTTATCAAGTTCTTTGATATGTTTACTTGTCTAATGTGAAGGATTTCTTCCAACTCACAAACACATAATTCATTTTCTAAAAGCAAACTAACTAGTCGTAACTTTGTATTATTAGATATGCTTTTTAAGTACGTGATACTCCTCATACTAATCACCTCACTAGTATATTACCATATTGTTATATTCCAGGTAAGGAATATACACTATTTTTTATTTTGAAAACACTTTTATAAATAAAATCATTGACAAATTAGCCTATTGTTTGTATACTAACTATCGACTTTGAATAGGAGGTGTTTTATGGCATACACGGCAAAAGTTATCGAAGATAAGTGTGTAGGTTGTACAATTTGTGCAAGAATCTGTCCTACTGGTACTTTAAAAATAGACAATAATTCAAGAAAAGCATATAATACAGGAGTAGTCTGTGATAATGCATGGGGTTGTATTTATGCATGTCCCACTCAAGCATTAGAGATTGTGAAGGTGAACTAATGAAAGTTATTGAAACCTATAGTGAAATTAAAAAAATAATAGAAAAAGACTTTGTAATGATTATTGCAAAATCACACACATGTACTGCATGTAAAAGCATATTTGATATGATGAATAGAAATATTAGTAATTTAGATCAAATAGAAATATATAATATTTATGTTGATGATATTGATGAATTTAGGGGTGAGCATTTAATATTTAGTGTCCCAACTATACTTATTTTTAGTGAGGGTAAAGAAATGTTACGCGAGTCTAGATACATAAACTATGCAAAGATCGAACGACTTATAGATTTATATACAAATTAAAAAGTATGGAAATTTCCATACTTTTTTTATGCAAGACTTAAAAACAAAAATAAAATCAATCCTACTACAAAATATATAATTCTTAATGCCAAACCAGTCTCACTGTAATAGCTACTATTATGATAGTGATGGTGATAGGATCTATTAAAACTTGATTTGCCAATTCCTTTAAAACTTCCACCTGATTTAAAACCACTACTCGATCTGAAACTACTCGAACTTCTCCCAAAGCTTCCTCCAGATCTCCCAGATCCACCAATGCGACCTGAACCTCCAACTCTTCTTCCCATAATTTATCCTCCTACATTATGTTTATAGTACATTATATAATATGATTAATAAAACCGCACTCAATCCTAGAAAACTTAAAATATAAACCAAAACAGTACGACGTGGAACTCCTGTTTTCATGTTTTTTTTCTCTTTCTTTTCAAATTCACTCCAATCAAAATACTCACTAGTGCCATCTTGTTTTGTCATGTTTTTAGATTTTTCAGCGCTATTTTCCATATTAGCTGCATGATTTGGATATCTGCTATTCATACTCATATTGATCCCTCCATTTGTTAATATTATACTACTTTTTGTTGACATGTGCAATTCTAATTATACTGTTCCACGTGAAACAGAACATTAATGCTTCCCTATTTTACGCTTTTATTATAAATTTTTAAATTATAGTGTATAATTATTTTGAGGTGATATTATGAAAATTGCGATAATTGCACATAATAAAAAGAAAGCAGAAAT
>JBFFKS010000056.1:0-7724 GCA_041555275.1 Xianfuyuplasma sp.
GGCTAGCATAATCGCTAGAAATGTAAGTCTTTTTGTTTTCATAAAATCACCTATGTTATCTTATCATTAATTGTGAATCTCTTCAACTAAAAAAAGACAAAATGTCTTTTTTTTAGTCTAAATTGAAAAAGGCAATACCAACAGTACCATTCCCTGTGTGGCAACCAATAACTGGTGTAATTGGCGCTTCAATATATTTATATCCAGGATAGGCTTTTTGCATTTCATCTTTCACATAGTCTAGACCTTCTTGATTATCTGAAGTGTCATAAGTGACAATGAAATTCTTAACACCCTCTAAGTCTCCCTTAACGATATCTACCATTTCAGTGAGTGCTTTTTTTTGAGTACGTATTTTTTTAAATGCGACAATTTTACCATCATCATTTACTTCTAGAATCGGTTTCATTTTAAGCATACTTCCAAAGAACCCTGCTGCTCCGCTTAATCTTCCATTTGCTACAAATAGTCTTAAATTATCTACCATAAAATATTGTTTACGGTTAATACATAGTTTTTCAAGGAAGGTAACCATCTCATCTAGTTCTTTTCCTTCTTCGATTAAACGAAGTGCTTCTAGAGTGATGTATCCTTCGCTCATCGCAGCGTTTTTAGAATCAAGTGTATATAGTTTCAATTTACCTTCATACATGTTCTCAGCACTTTTGATTACGTTGTATGTACCACTTAGTTCACTAGATATAGTAATTGTTAGAACAGTGTCATATCCCAATCCTTCTAATTCTTCTAAGAAATCCAAGTATTCTCCTGGTGATGGCATAGATGATGAAGGGACTAAAGATGTATCTTCTTTTAATCTTCTATAAAATTCTTCTGCAGTCATATCAATGAAATCTTCATAAGACTCATCTTTCATGTTTATCTTCATTCGTAAAATACGTAAGTTTTCATGATTTATATCTAGGTAGTCTAAACAACTTGTACTTGTTGCGATTATAGCAATTTTACTCATCGTTATTCTCCTTTTTATTTTCTTTTTTGTTTAAAAAATTATAAATAACTGCTAATGGCCACCATAGGACCGCAAGAGTTGGTAATACAAACCAAATTACCTTCGGCGCATAGTATAGATTAGCAAATATCAACATACCTATAATTATAAGTGCACCTGAAATACTAAAAATTGTATCATTACGATAATGTTTAATTGATTTTAAGCGCTTTTTAAAGACTGTAATTTTACCCTCAGGTTCAAAATAGTCATCTGCTGTTCCAAATTCAACAACAGCACGATCAATTGCTTCTTCTTCTGATAATCCGTTTTCTATTAGATCTTCAACTTTTTCCATTAGTACTTCTGTTACTTTTTTAATTATCTCCTCACGTTTTTCCTTTGGTACGTCTTTAAATGTATTCTTCACAAAATTTTTGATTCGTTTCATGATTTCGCCTCCAGTAGTGTTTCTAAAATATCTTTTAGTTGTAGCCACTCTTTAATTTTTTCAGAGTAATAAGCACGTCCTAAGGCAGTAATTTTATAATACCTACGTTTCTTACCGTGAGTTTTTGTCCCAATATATGATTCTATAAGGTCCTTTTTCTCTAATCTGCTTACAATGCTATATAGTGTTGCTTCTTTGATTTGGAACTTTTGACTCGTTCTTATACTGATACAATTACTTATTTCATACCCATAACGATCTTGTTCAATGATTAATTTTAAGATGACACTTTCTAGGTGACCTCTTACGATGTCTGATTTAATCAAAAAAACACCTCCATTTATTCCACTTTGCTGTATTTATAATACCAAATAAGTGGTTTAAAGTAAAGGTGTTTAGGTTTGATTAATACTTGTTTTTAAAGTAATCACTTATATTTTTAAGTGACTGTAGTAATACTTCATCTTGATCAAGGTTCATATCTTTAATTGTAGCGTCAATCATTTCATCATGAAATTGATTATGAATACTAAGTGCATCGATTGCTTTTTGTGTTAAAGTAATCATCACTTTACGTTTATCTTCTTTTTCTCGATGACGTTTACAGTACCCTTTTTCTACTAAACGGTTCATTGCTGTAGTAAGGGTTCCTACTGTAATTCTGAGTCTTTTAGAGATATTTGTCATTGTTGGGATTTCTGTTTTTGTTATCGCTTCTAAAACATGTACTTCATTCATAGAAAGTCTAACGCCACGAGCCCTTAAGGCTTCTGCTTCAATACTCAAAATGTGGTTAAAAACTTCAACTAGTAATTCATTAATTATTTCTTTAGGCGTATCCATTTTTTACCCTCTATTCTTTTAGCTTCAAATATCCTACTCCTACAAGTCCTGGCCCTGCATGAGCACCAACAGCTGGTGTAAGTGGATATACTTTTATTTCTTTTAAGTCTGGTCTTTTCTCTTGAATAGCTTTGATTAGAAGTTCAGCTCTTTTTGGAGCATTTGCATCAATCACAAATACTTCAATTTTTTGATCTCCCAATTCATCTAAGAATTTTTCCAGTAACCTTTCAGTCGCTTTTTTTGTCGTACGTATTTTTTCAATTACTTCAATTCTTCCGTCAGTGGTTACTTCTAGCATAGGTTTAATTTTCAGCATACTTCCAAAGAAACCTGCTGCGCCACTTAAACGACCACCTCTTACTAAGTATGTTAATGTTTCTACACTAAATAAAATATGGTGATTATCTCTAATATAATCTAGGTGTTCAATTATTTCCTTTACTTCTTTTCCTTCTTCAACCAAACGAGCTGCTTCAAGAATCATTTTCGCTTGTGGAAAAGATACAGTTTTTGAATCATAAACTGTAACTTTTACATCATCAACCATTTTAGCAGCTAACATACATCCTTCATATGTTCCGCTTAATTTTGAGGAAATTGATACGACGAGTAGTTCATCATATCCTTTCGCAATCATTGCTTCATACTGCTCTAGAATCACTCCAGTAGCCGCCTGAGCTGTAGATGGTGTAAGTTTAGGGTTGTCAAGTAAAGTCTGATAAAAATCATTTGCTTTGATGTCTATAAAATCTCTATATTCATTCGTTCCTACAAATAGTATTGATCTGATTACAGGAATATCATATTTATGATCTATATAGTCAATTCCTGAGTTTCCACATACGAGTAAACCGATTTTTGACATAATGTCCTCCTTTTTATTTTGATAATCAAAGTATCTGTTAAAAATTCTACCTTGTTTTATTTAAAAAGTCAATAAATTAGACATTTACATCTGATTTTTAATATATTCATCCATTTGCTTTGCGGCATCTTTTCCAGCACCCATCGCTAGGATTACAGTTGCAGCTCCACTCACGACGTCTCCACCAGCAAATACACCTGGAATTGATGTTTGGTGATTCTCTACTTCAATACAACCCCATTTATTTACATTAAGTTTGTCTGTAGAATCCTTTATAATTGGATTAGGTTTTTGGCCAATAGAAATAATACATGAATCAATATCAAACTCTTTATATTTACCTGTTGGCATTGGTCTTCTTCTACCAGAGGAATCTGGTTCTCCAAGTTCCATAATTTCACATATTACTTTCTTTACTATATAGTTTTCACCCTCAAATTTTACTGGATTCAACAATAGTCTAAAATCAATATCTTCATCCAAAGCATGATGTATCTCATCAAGTCTTGCAGGTAATGAATCCATATCACGACGGTAAAGGATAAAGACGTTTTTAGCACCCAATCTTTTCGCAGTTCTTGCGGCATCCATGGCAACATTTCCTCCACCGACCACTGCAACATTATCTCCGATTCTAACTGGTGTAGTACTCCCACCAACAACACGTGACTTCATCAAGTTCACTCTTGTTAGGAATTCATTGGCATAGTAAACACCACTATAGTTTTCTCCCGCCACTTTGAGCGGTTGAGGAAGACCTGCACCACTTCCGATAAAAATTGCTTTGAAATTGAAGTCATTAAATAACTGGTCAATTGTAACAGACTTCCCGATAATGATGTTTTTCATAAACTTGACACCCATTTCGGATAACTTTCCAATCTCAGTTTTTACGATTTCTTTCGGCAATCTAAAGTCTGGAATACCATATTTCAATACCCCTCCGTATTCATGTAATGCTTCAAATATTGTTACATCATATCCCATACGACGCATACTAGCAGCATTTGCTAGTCCCGCTGGACCACTTCCTACAACAGCTACTTTAATATTATTTTCAATTATATTGTCTTTTATACTTATATCGTTTTCTAATGCATAATCTCCTAAAAATCGTTCCAAAGCTCCTATCGCAACACTTTCTCCTTTGATAGAAAGGATGCAGGCTCCTTCACACTGCTTTTCTTGAGGACATACCCTACCACAAACTGCTGGGAGGATATTATCTTCATATAACTTAAAATATGCCTCATCAATACGATCTTCTAACATTAGATTTATAAACCCAGGAATATCGATTCCCACGGGGCAGGCATCTACGCAACGAGGATTTTTACAGTCTAGACAACGGCTTCCTTCTTCTTTTGACTCTTCTAGCGTAAATCCAAGAGCAACTTCTTCAAAATTTGATTGGCGTTTAACACTATCTAATAATCTCATTTTAACTCGATCTTTTTTCATTTCCTCACCAACTTCAAATTACAAACATGTTCTTCAGATTTATAGTAGTTTTGTCTAGATAGAAGTTCATCAAAATTGACGTTCTCACCAGGGAAGTCAGGTCCATCTATACAAGCAAAGAAGGTCTTATCAGCAATTGTCACTCGGCAATTACCACACATACCAGTCCCATCAATCATGATAGGGTTTAGAGATACATCAGTAGGTAGATTATTACGCTTATGAAGTTCAACAACATTCTTCATCATAATCAGAGGACCTATCGCTATAGAGTGGTCAAATGATTTCCAAGGTTCAAGATTATTAATTTTATCTGTTACGAAGCCCTTAAACCCAAAAGAACCATCATCAGTGCAAATATAAATATTATCGCAGATTTTTTCGTACTTATCGAGTAATATTAAATGCTCTTTTGAACGAGCACCAATAACTAAATCAACATTGACCCCTTTATCCTTATATGCTTTTAATTGAGGATATAGAGGTGCTGCTCCTACTCCGCCTGCAACACCTAAAACATTTTTTACATCTCGTAAATGAGCAGCTTTTCCAAGTGGGCCAACAAAGTCACAAATCTCATCACCAATATTCAGCTCACCTAATAAATTTGTAGAATAACCTAATTTTTGATATATAATTGTAACATTATCTCCAGTTGTCTCCACAATGGTAAGTGGTATACGTTCTCCATCACAAGTAACCCGTAATATCACAAAATGCCCTGGAAGGGCATTTTTAGCTACAAATGGTGCTTTTATAACCATTAAATCGACATCTTTATTCAATATTTTCTTGTCTATAATCTTATACATGTTTCACTCCTATTAAGTAATGTCTTTATGTTTATACATTTTTTCCTCTAAAATTTCGTTAGAACTATCTATAAGTTTTCGCATATCAGTAAAGAAATTGCGGTAAGAACTTCCACAAGTTCCAATTATTCTAACCTTTTTATTAGTAAAGGATACAGTTTTTAAATACTCTTGCATATAAACTGCAGCCGTTCCAGCCCATGTTGGAGATATAAAAACTATTTCCTCATACATCCCAAAATCTATAACTGGAGCTATCACTTTAACACTTTTCTTACTATATTGTCTAAACCCATATACAATCATTTGTAAGAAATAGTTGTTGATCTTCTTATCTGAAAAATCAATTTCAAATAAATCTCCGTCAAATTTTTTCGCAATTTTTAAGGAATTTTTTTTCTTAGTTGTGGAAAAATAAATAATAGCTCTCATAATAATACCTCCATCGTTATTTATATTATAACAAACTGAAGGTAAAATAACTAATAAAAAAAGGGAATTAACATTAGTCTTTTTTGTGAACTAAATGATTATTTTTTATAATTATGACCATTATAAAAAATATAATTGTAACGATACTAGCAAGGACAGCAAATGAATACATCATACCGTAATTATCGCTAATCCAACCTACTATAGGGAATAAAATGATCATTGAAATACTAAATGACATTCCACCAAAACTCAGAATAGTTGCACGTTGCTCAGAAGGAGCAATTTTGTTAATGTAGTCACCTAGAACAACATAAAATACAGAATCAAGAAAACCTAAAAGTACAAAAGGAACAAATATTATTTGATCAATTAAAATTAACCAAAATGAAATTGAAGTGAAAAAAGGTACTAAATATAAAATCATTTTTTCACTATAGTGTTTCTCAAGTTTATATGCAAAATATCCTCCAATTGCTCCAGCCGCAGCATGAGTTCCAAGTAAAATTCCCATCAAAAATTTACTGTATCCCAAGTTACTAATTAGGTGATCTGAGATAAGAAAGAAAAGCGATGTTATTGGAGCACTAACAAGAGCTCCTATAATAATCAATAAAGTTAATCTTTTGTTAGAAAATACTGTTTTTGTACTGATAACGAAGTGTTCGTACAACAACTGAGCCACTTTTTTTGTCTTTTTATGCAAAATCAACGGAGTTTCCTTCATAAGTAGAATAGCAGTTAAGGCCCCTGTATAGCCGATAAGTACAATCCAAAAGTTTATTTTAAAGCTCGTGAGAGCAATCCAACCACCTATAAATAAGGCAATTGTAGAAGCTATTTGATATAAAATTTCTTTTTTACCTAAAAAATTTATAAAAAATGATTCATCACCAGAAATTTTCATAGAATCATAAACTAGTGCTTCACCACTTCCAGATTCAAAAGTAAACGATAAACCACAAAAAATAAATGCAATAGAGACTAAAATTATATTTGTACTATAAATCAGAATTAGTACATATATTACATAAGAAAATATTCCTAAGACTCTACTGACTTTTCTACCATATAAGTCAGCCACAATTCCTGTTGGTACTTCCATCGTTAAACTTGTAAAATGAAAAATTGTTTCGAAGATCCCAACTTCAAAATATGTGAATCCTTGATGGAGCAAATATACATACCAAATTCCATGAGTGAAATTTAAACTTCTTAAAAATGTATGAATTAAATCGAGATTTACATTCTTCCTATATTCGCTAGTCGACATTCTTCAAATCCTCACCACAAAAAATACAAAACTTGTCTTCTAAAACGTTGTTTTTTCCACAATTTAGACAATTTACAATGGTAAATCCTTGATTTTTTAAGCTTTCAATGTCCAGTTCCTTGTCCTTTTTGAACATTTCAGCAGTCTTAGTAGTAAAGTATAGAAGTATGCTGACCAGTATTATAAATATACCTGAAAATGTTAAAAAGTAGTTTAAATTTACATATGCGACAATAAGTAATAATAAGCCAAGAATTCCAATGATAATCTCAGCATAAATTAACGTTTTAAAATTTTTCATATTAGTGCCTTTTCTTGTTTTGTAGAATAGTCTCGCATTGAATACAATACTTCTGGTCAAATTCGTTAACTTTATGGCAGACTGGACAAGTTATCGAAATAAGTGAAGTTCCGCACTTTCTACAAAATTTTGCTTGATTTTTGTTTTTAGTACTACAGATATAACAATTCTTTGAATTACTGCTATTCATTGATATCTTTTCATTTATTATTTCTGACTCATCTTCACGTTTAGACGGCTCAAAAAGAAATGCAATTATCAAGGTAAGTGCAATAACTGATGTCAAAATTAGTACAATAACACCTTCAGTAGCAAGTCCTAAAATTGCGTA
>JBFFKS010000057.1:0-7679 GCA_041555275.1 Xianfuyuplasma sp.
GCCAATTCTCAGAAGATGTCTCGCTAAAATTTTTATAAAATAGTGAAAGAAAAAAACTAGAAACAATTAAGTTCCTAGTTTTTTTGAAAACATATCATTTCGTAAATTTTCATATTCGATTTGTTCAAGATATTTAATTTCTGTATTAACCCTTGCAATCTTAATGAACCCCCAAACTGCATAGCCCCAACATAACATTAGAACTGGCGTTATGACTGCCATAGTAATCCCTACTTGATTACTTTCTAGTTCTAGTGCTCTTAATAAAATCATCGATATCGCAAAAATGGTTGATCCTGTAGCACCGATAATAATCGCCCATAAATTTGTTTTTTGTCTTTTCTCTTTCAATTCTGACAAATATGTTGGACCACCTAATTTACCGTGAACACCTAAGATTAGAACGTCTAAAGAGACATGAAACATCTTTGCGATTGCAACAGCGTTGAAAATATCAGGTAACGTATCTCCTGTCTCCCATTTACTTATGGTTTGACGACTTACATTAAGTAATGTTGCTAATTCCTCTTGTGACATATTTCGATCTTTTCGATATGAACTAATTCGTTCGCCTACTTTATGCATCATAATTAACACCTCCTACATATATTTTAAATCCATTATAGTAAGTTCGCCACCCACCTTGGTTGACATCTACGTTAATTTGGAATGACATTTTGTACATAGTAGTTTCTATCGTGTTATATACTTATTTTATCACAAAAGAGTTACTGGTAAAATTGTAATAAGAAAAAGACCGAATATACGGTCTTTCGTTCACACTCATTAACCATTAATTGTAATGTAATCGTGGTCTTGTAGATTTGGTTCAATCCAAGTAATAAAACTTTTTATCATGTTATCAATGTTTTTATTTATTGAAGTAAAGTCTGATTTATATAAATTCTTTTGGTCCTCTGTCTTAAATCTTAAAAGATCTAATAACTCTTCGTTATAAACAGAATCTTGTAGTAATTCACTAAGTTTATTAAGTCCACGAATTATTTTTAGCCATTCATTAGTAGAAATCTTAACGTTTGAATTTGGTTGATATTCCCTAAAATTATTCCATATTGTTTGTCCTAAGGGAATAAAACTTTCAGAAGAAAAGAAGACGGAAGTATCTTTAAACTTCTTCTTTTTTTGTCTACCCAATTGAATTTCAATACATTCTTTACGATCAATAGTTTTATGATTATACATCTGATATATATTATTATTTTCCATGATGTTGCCTCTTTCTAGATATCTTATATCTACTTCAACAATCGGCTGGAGAAGCAAATACCCCTATAATCAAGGACTATTCATCTACTAAATCTATCTCTAAACCGTATTGTATATCTTATAATAACACTGTTTATCCATATACCCTACATAATACGTTCTACTTTTTCTATTTAAGAAAATAAAAAACTTCTTAACAGAAATCTGATAAGAAGTTTTATTGGATAGCTTTTTTACTAGTACTCTAATTTAATTATTATTCGGATTTTTATTATCTTTAATCGTCATCGCAACCATTAATCCTGCAATCGCTGTAGCCATAGCAATCATAAATGCTTGTTCGAAAGTAACGTTCTTTTTAATAAATATACCTAATAAAGCTGCTGCTCCGTAAGCTTGGAAAATTAAACTATAGTTAGCACTAAAGTTTTTAGGTCCAAATAACCTACCTGTAATTGTTGGAACTAATGACAAGAATGATCCGTATCCCACTCCAATTATTAAGATAGCAATTATTGATACTGGTTTAACCTGAACGAAACTTAGGACAGCTAATGCAACAATAGTAACTAAATACATTGTTCTATAAATTTTTAAAGCTCCAAATTTATCTGCGAGACGACCTGATATTAAACGTCCACCAGCATTAAAGAATGCCAATAAACTAACCAATGTTGCGGCTGTGATTAAATCAATATCTCTAATTCCAATATATTGAGTTCCGATTGTTTTAGCTAACCCTATAATTAACAACCCAGGCATTAATGCCAATAAATCACTAAATAATAGTTTATAGAAGTTAGGTGTTCTTAATAATTCTTTTGTGTTAAAATCTTTTCCAACATTATCATCTGATTTTGAGACTGACAATCCTTTTTCAGGAACATCAAGTAATAATGCCCCACCGATTGTCATAACTGCATATATAATCCCTAATGTTAAGAATGTGTTTGATACCATATCAACGGTGTACACAGTTGAATCTGAGATTTGTAACATATTTGTGATTACTTCTTTGAATACAATTGCTCCGACAGCAAATGCTGCTGTTGCAATTCCTGTAATCGCACCTTTTTTTGTTGGAAACCATTTCACTAATGTTGAAAGCTGACATACATATATAAATCCAACACCGGCTCCTCCCATTACTCCATATGTTAAATATAACATTGTAGGTGAAGTAATAAATGACGAAAGTACAATACCACTACTGTATAAGACTCCACCAATTAAAGCTGTAAATCTTGGTCCTTTTTTCAAATGTAAACGACCAGCGTAAATCATGGTTAATGCAAATGACACAAGTGTTATAGCATACGTTGTTACAACACTATTCAATTCCCATCCGTAGGCAATTGAAATTGGTTCGTTGAATAAGCTCCAAGCGTATAAGGCACCGATTGCCATTTGCGCTGTTAGTGCACCAAACACAACAAACCATTTGTTTTTAATTTTGTAATTCATGAATTCATCTCCTAATTTTTACGTCCCAAGTATTATACAAATTATATTATGTAATTTCAATACCAAACTGTATTTAATTCAGCTATTCTTCAATTGACGCAAAAATGTTGTCGAATTGTCTTTCTAGATTATCTTTTTCCTTTTGTAATTCCTGTAATCTAGTCATATCAAATCCATATTCGTTCATGAGTTTATTTATGTTATTTATTTTATCTTCTAATATTGCTAGTTCTTCAAAGTAATCTACATTACTAATTTTTATTGGTGTTTTTTTAGGTTTTTCTTTTTTTAATGCCGGTTCGTCTTTTCTTTGTGATTTAGTGTATCTGAAGTAATCATAATCTCCTTCGTAATAAGTGATTTGTTTATGCTCTATCTCACCAATACGAGATGCAATTTTTTTAATGAAATATCTATCGTGTGAAATAAACAAAATCGTACCCCTAAACTCAACCAACATCTCTTCTAGTATTTCTCTGCTATCTATATCTAAATGATTTGTTGGCTCATCTAGTATTAAGAAGTTGGTTTGATTGAATGTCAATGAACAGAGTTTAAGTTTTGATTTCTCTCCTCCACTTAACACTGCTATTTTTTTTAATACATCGTCTCTAATAAACAGAGCTTTGGCTAGTTCTCTTCTAGCTATACCTTGATTAACATTATGTTGATTCATAAAGTAATCTAAAATAGAAATATCTTCCTCTTCAAAAGATATCTCTTGTGCAAGATAACCTATATTTAGTTTAGAACCCCACTTATACTTAGATTCTTCTTGAGAAAAATCCTCTAGTAACATTCGTAGAAGAGTAGTTTTACCCGAGCCATTGTTTCCTAAGATCGCTAATCTATCTTGATATATAAGATCTATATGTGCATTATTCAATAGTTCTAATTCTCCAAAAGACTTATTGATTCCAAAGGCTTCTAGTACTCTTTTACCAGATCGAGCTGTGTCGATATTTTTTAGTTTCATTTTACTATTGGAGTGTTTGGGTTTATCTAATCTTTCAACTTTAGATAATCTACGTTCCAATTCTTTTGCGCGTTTAAACATTTTATCACTATCACGCATTTCGCCCCAAATACGATATCTTTTTATTTGTTCTTCCATACGCTTAATAACTCTTTGTTGTGAGAGATATACTTTAAGTTCTAATAAAAATCTTCTTTCTTTCTCAATAACATAATAGCTGTAGTTACCATGATAAATATGTGCTTTGTAAGTACTAAGTTCAACTAGTTTTGTACATACATTGTCTAGAAAGTATCTATCGTGAGAAACAATCAATACACTTCCTTTGTAGTTTTTTAAATAATTTTCTAACCATTCTATTGATTCTAAATCCAAATGATTAGATGGTTCATCAAGCATTAATATTGATGGTTCTTCTAGCAAAATTCTTGCGAGAGTAATTCTTGTTTTTTCTCCACCACTAAGTTTATTAAACTCAATGGTTCTCATAGATTCAGAAATCTTGAGCCCTGAACATACTTTATTAATCTTTGTGTCTATTTCATATCCATCTAATTGCTCATAAATCTCGGTTAATCTAGAATACTCTTTTAATGCATTCTCAAGTTTAACACCCTTTAGAACTCTAAATGTAGCTGATAAATCATCCATAGTCTGTTTAATCCCATTTGTTTCCTCAAAAGCATTTTCTAGAATATCTAATACAGTTACTGAATCATCGTACTCAGGTATTTGATCTAGATATCCTAATTTAGTACCTTTGCGAAAAGAGAAACTTCCTTGTTGGATATTTTCTAATCCATAAAGTATCTTAATTATTGTTGTTTTACCAGATCCATTAGGACCTATTAACCCAATGCGTTCATTCGTTTTTATATCAAAACTTATGTTTTCAAAGATTAAATCAGCTCCAAATGTTTTTGATATATTATTAATATTAGCTTCAATCATTTAAATCACTTTCCTACTATGTGCTTCGTCTACTATAAGTATATCAAATTTTATATGATATTGATAAGTCAAAAAAAAGAGAATACTAGACTCGCTATGTATTCTCTACTTTTATAAACTTATTTATGTCGTTTTGAACCAACCAGTTGTATTGTTTGCAATTTTCACTAGCGTTAACATCACCGGAACTTCGACCAGTACCCCTACTATAGTAGCTAATGCGACTGGAGATGATGAACCAAATATCGCTATCGCAACGGCAACAGACAACTCGAAAAAGTTAGAAGCACCAATCATTCCGGCCGGAGCTGCAATACTATGATTTAGTTTAAAGAATCGAGCTGCACCATAGGCGATAAAGAATATTAAAAATGTCTGAATTGTTAATGGTATCCCTATTAATATAATATGGATAGGGTTATTTAATATGATACTACCTTGGAATGAAAATATAATAACCAAAGTTAGAAGAAGTCCAATAACAGTAATGTTATTAAATTTCGTTATAAAATTATTATCAAAGTATTCTTGTCCTTTTTTCTTAATAACCGTTGTTCTAGTAACAACCCCAAGAACCAAAGGAACCACAACAAATAGCACTACTGATAGTAGTAATGTTTCCCAAGGTACAGATACATTACTTAGATTCAACAGGATTTTTACGATTGGGACAAACGCGATTAAAATAATAATATCATTGGTAGCTACTTGTACAACAGTATAAGCAGGATTTCCTTTCGTCAGGTGACTCCAAACAAAAACCATAGCTGTACATGGTGCAGCTCCTAATAAAACAGCCCCAACCAAATAATCTGTCGCTAAATCTTCGGGAATTATATTTTTGAAGATTACCAAAAAGAAAAGAGAAGCTATCGCATACATTGTGAAAGGTTTAATTAACCAGTTTACAACCCAAGTAATATATAACCCTTTTGGATTTTCTTTTACTTTAATGATACTTTTAAAGTCCACTTTCATCATCATCGGGTAAATCATTAACCAAATTAATATTGCTATTGGGATAGAAACATTACTATACTCAAATCTATTCAAAAATGCAGGTATGCTTGGTATAAACTCCCCAATTGCTACACCTAGAATCATACATAATACTACCCATAATGTTAAATATTTATCAAAAAATGATATTTTTCGTTGTTCCATTAATTTCACCTCTAAATTTTTTTATATAATGCCTTTATTCTATTGTAATATATATATAACATTTTGTAATGTAAAACCCTAAAATATTCTTATAACTAAAATACTAACCCCACAATTTTTTTCTCTTATTTTAGATATCATTTCTAAAGATAAGCAATTAATTTCATAATGGTGGATTAATTTTGAAATCTTTTAGATTTTTATTTGTTTATTTTTTAAATATTTTATGTTTATAATAGTAATAAGAGTACCATTCGATTTTATTTTCTTTTTTTATAGATTTTTTGTAAGGAGTATGCAATGTCAAAATCTCGTAGAAAGAAAAATGAAGAAACAAAGAGACGCTTTGAAGCCATTAAAGACTTAATGTCTACTTTTGCTATGTCTACTGTCGCTGTAGTAGCTGTAGTAACACTAATTCCTGCTTCTCCCAAAGCAGAAGTTACAAAAGTAGTTGCCTTAAGTGAGGAAATTGTCTATCAAGTAAATGTTACTGACGAAGATAATGCATTAGATTTATCTACACTTTTTGTGGTGCTAGAAAATCAATTAGAATATTATGAACAACCAATTAGCGTGGGTGAAAACTCAGGCTATTTTGATAACCTAGAATTTGATACTGAATATCGATTAAGTGTATATGGGAATAAAGGGTTTGGACAAGAACGATTAGATACTTTAATGATTACTACTAAGGAAAAGATTGGCGGTACAATATTATCGGTGATTTTAGATACTGTCGATTTTACTACAAGTTACCTTGTTGATGTGTCTATAAATTATCCTAATTTAAAATACAGTTCAATTACTCTATATTATGGATATCGTTGGGAACACAATACAGAACTAGTATACTCATCTATTCCAGTTCTATCATCAAGAACAAGTATTGAGTTATTTGATATTCATACAACAGAGCCTTTTCACATATATCTTGAGGGTGTAACAACAGAGGGAACCGAGTTGCTTGATGAAATTTGGGTAACCCCTCCATACGAGTTTTATACCTCACTTCAAATGAATTATCTTAATAACAAAGAGATAGGGTTCTCTTTATATAACGATCTGGACATAGGAGACATAAGTTATAAAATGGATATTTATAGAAATGATTTACTCATTAGGTCAGATAGAATAGATTTAATACCTGGGGATTTTCATGGTAGTGAATTTATTATTGGTAAATTATTACCAAGTACTACATATACATTAAGATGTGTAGCAACATATACAAATCCACAAACACTACGGCAAGAGCGGGCTGTAGTCTACGAAGGGGAAGTGACTACTCTTAGTGAATATACATATAGTTATAATATAGAGACTTTTCCTGATTATTGGGAGGTATCTATTACCTTAAATGATCCCAGCAATTATTTTGAAAATGCGTACTATGAATCCTATGACACAAGTGGTGAGTATGATATTTTCTTGAATAGTGAATCATTTTTATTTAATGATAATGGTAATGATAAGTCGGTTGTATTCACCATATTAATACCAATATCTTCCACATATCAAATAACAATAGATATGCGAAATCAGTCTGATTATTTAATTAAACAAGTCATAGAAATTATAGTGAATGAATAGGGAGGAAGTATTATGGAAGAAAAGAAAAAAAATAGTAGGTTAGATTTGCACAAATGGATTGTTGTATGCATAATTATTATATTTATATTAGTAGGAAGTCTTTCTGGTGTTTTATTTCCAGGCACCGCATTTGCGAGTGTTATCGATAGTTCAATTGGTAAATTTTTCGATGTTTTCAGCATCATTAAAAACAATTATATTAATATTTTAGAAAGCATTGCTGTTATCTTATTTATTGGTATTCTATTTTATGTAATTTCAGTAATTATTAAATTATTTACTAGAAATAATACAAGAAGAGAAA
>JBFFKS010000058.1:0-7606 GCA_041555275.1 Xianfuyuplasma sp.
ACCGTTACTGATGAATGTAAGAATATAGTAGATGTAGCTAGAATGAATAATATAAGTATACATGCCCCTTGTTATTTGAATAATAGAAAGTATGGTTGTTGTAATTCATGTCATATCATTGTTAATAATGAACTGAAGTATGCTTGTGTAACAAAACCAGAAAACCTAATGGTAGTCTATATCAATACTGACGAACTTGTTAAAAAGAGAAAAACTAGTATTGAGTTATATGTTAATGCAATCAATAATAATGAAATATTAGAATGTGATTGTAATTGTGATGACGATGAATCAAATGAAAGTTGTGGTTGTGGCAGCTGTACTTGTTAAGAATTTCATTAATGCAAATCATAAGAGACTTATTGATATGTATGAATAGTAGAACTCCAACAACGTTTTAAATGAGGCCAATATTCCTTCTAAGGCGTCGGCTGGGAGTTCGATTCTCTCCGCCCCTGCCATTAAATAAAATAAAGAAGCCAAATTTGGCTTCTTTTTAATTTTTAACATCATGAGATGGATTCCATTTTTTATAAGTTGATGTTAGTGATAGGCAGAGCATTGTTTGGACAAGCGGATAAACATCTCCGCATATTAACAAAAACAATATTAGTTGTATATGCTTCTCTTGTTGTTTCTCAAAACCCCATCGAGTAGAATGCTTTCACATTACTTGCTTTTTTATTACAAATTGTAATTAACATAACCTAGTGATAGAATAGACATAAGAATGTATAAGTATACTGACGCGAACGCACATCAACTTGAAGAGATGTGCGTTTTCTAATTTAAGGGGGGTCTATATGAAGAAAATATTGGTTGTTGTTTTATCGTTGCTTATTGTGTTTATTGTTGGTTGTGAAGCGATGGATGTGAACCAAGCACCATTGATTGTCGTAGATGATGATTTGTACATTGACGTTTTTGATACGACATTTTCGCTTGGTGATCATGTCACGATTACCGACGACGGTGATGGTGACATGAACTTACAGTCTGCGACGGTTGAGTACGGCGGATTTGAAGTTACCGTGGTTGGCGAGTATGTCGTGAAAATAACTGTTCTTGATTCAGAAGGTGTATCTTCTACAGAAACGATTACGATTCACGTAGAAGATAACACAAAACCAACGATATCGTTATTTGGTGGAAGTGAGATCCAATTACGAATTGGTGAATCATACAATGAGCCAGGAGCGACAGTAGAGGATAACTATGATAGTGATTTAGAATATGTCGTTGAAGGTAGTGTAGATACTACAACAAGTGGTAGTTATATACTTGAATATTATGTGGTAGACGCCAATCAAAATGTTTCAGAGACGATATATCGAACGGTGACGGTGATTCATAATGCACCGGTATTGCATTTGACGGATGTTGTTGCGACACAGAATAGTGTTTCGTTTGAACTAGAGGAAACCGATCACGAACAGATTGGTGAAGTGGTAGCAATTAAACTCTATCAAGGGGAAAGCCTTATTGAGACATTGAGTGATGTATCAACTCGGGAGTTTAATGGATTATATAGCAATACAACCTATACCATTGTAGCGACGATTGAATACGATCTTAACGATGGGGAAGGCATTCAAGAAACAGACGTGGTCCAAAATGTCGTAACGTTATCAGTAAGTGAACCTTTGCTTAATCTTCACACAATCGTTCCAACCAAAGATGGTGTAACGTTTATGATTGATTATACGGATGACGAAGCTGTTGGTGAAATCACAATGATCGAACTCTATCAAGGGGATACAATGGTGCAAGCTTTAACAGATTTGACTCTAAGAGAGTTTACTGGATTATATAGCAATACGACCTATACGATTAAAGTCACAACAACATATGATTTATATGACGGCAACGGAGAACAGGAACGACTAGTACATCAGGAAGTTGTGACCTTGGCCTTGCAAGCGCCAACGTTATCGATTATTAATGTTAACCCGACGGTTAATTCTGTAGGGTTTTACCTAGATATTATTGATGTAGACGAAGTAGGAGAAGTAAAAGAAATTATTTTTCTAAAGGGAGATACGGTTGTCCATACGCTAACGGATTTATCAATCCGAGAGGTTGGAAGTTTATATAGTGACACCGAATACACGATTTCAGTAAACTATCAATATGATTTGAATGATGGTAATGGTATTCAATTGCTGACTGAGGAGTATGTCTTATCCACGTTAGCGAACGGGATACCTTTAATTAATATGATAAACATTGATCTCCAATCAGATAGTATCTCATTTGAGCTAGAAGAAACCGATCCATCAAATGTTGGAGCGGTTGAATCGATTGATTTGATCCAAGGAGATACGGTAGTAGAAAGTCTAGCCGACTTGTCTGTTCGAACGTTTACTAATCTTGAGCCAGAACATGTGTATTCGATTAAAGTATCGTTTGTATATAACTTAAACGATGGATCGGGTGATGTCGAAATTGTTCTTGTTGAACGACGAGAATTGATGGATTCCGGTATTGCTAGAGATGGCGATTTTAGTGGGATCCCCAATGCGACATTTAGTTACGATTCAGGTGGATGGGCCGGCCTTGCAGAAGCTACCGCGATCATTCAAGACGAAGAACTGGTTGTTGATATTACCGATTCAGGAGATGAATACTGGGCGATTCAATACACATTTGATGACTTTGAGTTCAAAGCGAATACCAATTATGTATTGTCGTTTGAAGCAAGTTCTACATTGGAACGATACATTGGTATCAATGTTGGTATTCGTCATACAACAACACAATGGACGTCAATTGCTCAAACCTCTGTTCCACTAGTGAATGATATGATTCAATACGAGTTTGCGTTCACAACTGTGCATGCGGTAACGGAGCTTGCTCAGATAGTCTTTGAACTAGGTGCGGCGTTACAAGAAGATGGATCGTATCTAGAGACAACAGCACATACCATAATATTCGACAACATCATTGTCTATGAAGAAAACGATATAACAGCCGATATTGAATATGTCTACAATTGGTTCGCAATGGTTCGCCATGACAATGGATTACATACATCGTCGATACCAGGACAGGTCTTCTCGTTGTATGATAATGCCCTTGCAGCGATGGTGTATACGATGTTAGGTGAATATGAGTATGCAGCAGATATCTTCGATTACTTTGACACTAGGATTTTGACTGAACTCCAAGATGATTGGGGTGGGTTTGTGCAGATTAGGGATTTGAATGGAAACTATGGGGATATTGGGAATCGGTGGTTGGGCGATAATGCCTGGTTCTTAACGGCAATTCATTATTATCACCAACAAACTGGAACGACTGAGTATCAAGCACTAGCCGATGCATTAGAAGTTTGGATTTTATCCTTGCAAAATGCAGATGGAGGATTAAATAGTGGGTATGATCCAACTGGGTTCATGCAATACCCTGTGACCGAGGCAATGATTGATTCATATAACGCGGTTTCAGGTTATACAACTTATCATCAAGAGTTGGAAACTTATTTGCTTCAAACTAGAGTGGATACCCAATATGGTGTGTTTATGGCATGGCCAGGACATCCGACGTATCAGTATTCCTTAGATACCATTGGGTGGGCCTATTTGGGTATGCCTGGATGGAGCGATGAAATATTAGCTATCGCTGATCAACTTTTCTTATTTGAGGAAAACGGAATTTATGGATACTGCGCGGATGTCGACAAAGACACGATATTTACCGAACTAACATTAACAATGGCAGCGGCCTATAACAAAGCAGGAAATACCGTCGTAGCCAATTCCTATATTGAATACATGGAGACACTGTTCTTTGATATCAACCCAACAACCAAAGGATTACCATATACCACGAGTCGTGCGACAGGATATGCCGATTTCCCATTATGGGAAACCGTTGAGACAGATGCTCATCTATCAGGAAACGCATGGTATATTTTTTCTAAAATGCGATTGAATCCAATGAAAGTAGGTCTTGAAGGAAAGCCACCATTTAATGTTGAATAACAAATAGTTTGCTTTTGGTTTCCAGCACCATCTTGGGGAGTTTGATTCTCTCCGCCCCTGCCATTTAAAATTAAAGTAACTAAGCCATTTATAGGTTATAGTTACTTTTTTATTTGAATCAATAAGTTGTGCAACGTTTTAAAGAACCCATTTACTGGCTTCTCTTTGTTATGGTATAATAATGATGGAAGAAGGTGTAAGTTTGAAAAAAGTAATAATATTATTTCTTTTTATAATGCTATTATCTAGTTGTTCAACTACAGAATCTAGGGAGAAAAAACTCTCTGATGATTTGCTGATAGAATTGGAAGAAGACTATGTAATAGATGATAGTACTCTAATGAGTATTTCTTATTGGTTCAGTAGTACAATAGTAAATATTGATAATACCACCTCAAATTTTTGTTCAAATGTTTTTGAAGGGGATTTACTAGTAACCTGTATAGAAAATAAATATCTTGTATTTCCAAGTGATTTTAAAGATTTAGTAGTTAAAAATTCTACCAAAAATACATTGGATAATGATAACATATTTGAAATAGTAACTAAATATACTGATGAATCTAACGCTTATATATTTCATCTCAAATTAAATAGTGAAACAAATCGAATAACAGACTTTACATATGAAGAATACTAGACACCCAGTGAGTGCATTTTAGGTCTAAAGCACAAACTATGGGACATAGATTCTCTCTGTCTCTGCCATTAAATAAAATAAAGAAGCCAAATTTGGCTTCTTTATTTATACAAATAATACTAGACTAATTGCCATCACAGCCATACCAGCTATAAGGCCACCGATTGCGATATGGTGTTTACCATATTTTTCTGAAGTAGGTAGCAATTCATCAAGTGAAATATAAACCATGATACCAGCAACACTTGCAAATACAATTCCAAACAATGCTTCATTTAGGAAGTTTCGAAGTAAAAAGTATCCTACTAAGGCTCCAACAGGTTCGGATAACCCACTTAACAATGAATATATGAACGCTTTTTTACGATCTCCTGTTGCGTAATACACAGGCACGCTTACAGCGATTCCCTCAGGGACATTATGTATCGCTATTGCAACTGCGATTGAAATACCAAGTGTTGGATCTTGAATTGCACTCATAAAGGTAGCTAATCCTTCAGGAAAGTTGTGGATTGCGATAGCAAGTGCACTAAATAATCCCATTCTCAATAGCGATTTTTTACGTTGTTCCTCTGTTTGAATCATTTCAACACCATCATGGATTTCATGGGGGTTTTCATGACTAGGAACTAATTTATCGATTAAAGCAATTAATGCTATCCCGCTAAAGAAAGCGAGAGTTGTGATTAAATAACCTTTTGATGCATCACCATAATAGTTCTCTAATGAGATTCTAGCCTTTGGAAAGATTTCAATCATGGATACATAGATCATAACTCCAGCGCTAAATCCTAATGCTAGGGATAGGAATGATTCGTTTGTCTTTTTTGAAAAGAATGCAAGAGCACTCCCAATACCAGTAGATAAACCAGCAAAGATAGTTAACCCGAGTGCGAATAAAACAGTTTCAGTTGTCATTTTATCAACTCCTTACTAACTATAATAACAAATAATCCTAATATACAAAATAATGTGGCAAAAAATATTTAAGGACTGGTATAGAACTTAAATAGTGGATATCTGTCACTTAAAAAGGTGCAAAATGAATTTGGAACACAATTTGACTAGTGTCAAATCAATTTTGAAGTCATTTACTGGCATCTTTTTGTATGTTAAAATTTAAGTGAGGTAATAAGTCTTTTAAAAAGTACATTATAGAACAAGAGTTTACAGAATAGTCACTCAGAATGTACATAATGTAAACTGATTGTGCTAGTCAGAAAAATAAAACAAGTTTAGAATTTAGGTAGGAGGTGTTAATAATGATGCACAAAATTGGTGAAAGAATTAGCGCTTATCGAAAAGAGAGAAATATGTCACAAGAAGAACTAGCTACTGTTTTAAATGTGAGTCGACAAACTATTTGTAAATGGGAAAAAGGAGATACTTTACCAGACGTATATAACATAGTAGCTCTTGTTAATATCTTTCACATCTCATTAGATACATTAATATTTGGCACAGGGAGGAAAAATGGGGAATCTTCTTACATGTCTCAAGTTAAAAACAAAAGAAGAAAAACTCATCTGTCTGCTTTTATAGTTGGATCTTGTGGAACTGTACTATTTATTACGACAATTGTTTTATTAGAGGCATTAGGTGAACTGAAATCAACAATAGATGTTGCCATAGCTATTGTTCTACCGGTTTCAATGTTATGTTGGGGGTTTGGAATTTGGGGACTGATAAAAACTGCTAGATTAAGTGATGAAATCAGATACTTAGAAAAGATTGAGTTAGCAAGTCTTCAATCTGAAAGCCAAACAAAAAACTAGAATATAAATAATTCTAGTTTTTTTTATACGATTATTAGAACTTGTAAAGCACATATTTGTGATTTTAACTTAATCTTTGGCGAACGCCTCTTTTAATCCGATTTCTGTTTTATTGTAAATCCTAACAACGTTAGGCCAGTGTTTATAAATCGATAAGAACAAGAATAGAGTTGAGATAGTTACTGAAATATAATGGAAATCTAGGATGTATATTCCAAGGGCTATCAAAGTAAAACCAACTATTGTTGAAACGGCAATAAAATCACTCCAAAAGGTTACAACAATGAAGATGATTAATACTCCTAAACTAAGTAAGGGTGCAGCAGCGATTGCAACGCCACCAAAAGTAGCTGTACCTTTTCCACCTTTAAATTTCATATAGAAAGGATATATGTGGCCTAAAGTTACACTTATACCACCTATAAACCACATATAGTCAGTATCAGGATATAGTATTCTTAAAACAAGAACTGGAATTAAGCCTTTCAAGATATCTAATATACCTACTAATACAGCATACTTCAATCCTAATGTGATAGCTATGTTTGATGTACCTGGATTTTTACTATTTACTTCCCTTATATCAATCCCGCTTACGACTTTCGCTGTAACAAGCGCTGGATTTAATGTCCCTATCAAATATCCCACAAGAATTACTACTGCATATTCCATATACTTCACTCCTCATGTTATTTACAAACAAGTATATCATTATTAATTCATTATTCAAGTATAATCCTTTTATTTAGATATTAGAAATATGTTGTTTTACCTAAAAAAGTAAGTGTGCTATAATTATATAAGATTAATACCGGAGGACAATTATGAAAATACTGAAGTTATTACCGATATTCTTACTAATTCTAATTCTTGTATCATGTGAAACAGGAACATCTTCAAACGACCAAAATGACGTTGTAGATTCCATTGGGAATTTTGTTTCTATTAATGAATTAATCAACGCAGAAAACGATGCGAAATTAGTAGATGTTTCAGAAAAAAATTTGTATACCCATACAGATTTCTTTAATTATGACAACAAGTATCCGAGAAATGTCGAACTGGAATATAAGGATTATTATGAGTCTTTTGATAATCTGGTAATTGTATCTGAAATAATTGACAATATCAACGACTTTGAGTTAAATCAATACTTTGATAATGTATATTACGAAGCTACAGTATTAGTGAAATATATTGGAGAAGAT
>JBFFKS010000059.1:0-7556 GCA_041555275.1 Xianfuyuplasma sp.
AATTTTTATTTATTTTTATCTCGATTAATATAGAGTAAAACACCTAGTAATATTGCAGCATAAACGAACGGCACAATGAAGACTAATGCGGTATATAAATCATTACCTGTCTTCAAAGCTAGACCAGGAAACATTAGAAGAGCAAAGAGTGGTAGAGCCATTGAAATTGCAGTACCACTACCAACAACCATTTCCTCAGCAACTGGTGATTCGAAATCTTGGTCGACACCTTTTAATAGTGCCAATCCAGTTGATGCGGTTCCTGTCAGCATTCCGAAAAATCCTAAGAAGTAATGTACTTGGTATTTCCCTTTGTATACTTTTTTTGTTATCCACATAATGAATCCATAAGTTATTACAGTCCCTAGTAATGATAGGACAATTACTAATAGATAATACATTTTAATTGATTCAATTGTAATGGTTAATACAGCTGTTACAATCATGAAGTTAAATGCAATACTACTAATATTAGATAAAACGTAATTGTTTGTCATGAAATTAATATTTTTACCTTTTTGTTCAAGACTTGTAAGAATTTTTTTAAAGATCAATGCATAGATAATCCCAATCAAGAAGTTAAATCCATGGAATACACCTGCAAATGTTTCTCCAAGTCCACCTAGTGAAGGTAAAATGTAGTTCTCTAACGCTACTAAAGTTAAGTATACAAATGCGTATATCACAAATATTATTACGACTTGTACTGTTACTGCATCAAATACACGTAATTCAGTTATTGTTTCGAATTCAAAAGTTTTTTTAACTTTTGAATTTTCACTATGTGTTTTACTAGCAACTAAATTATGTTTTCGGGCTAAGAAATTAAGCGCGATAACCCCAATGATTCCCCCAACAAGGAATCCAACTGATGCGATTGTAGCTCCAAGTGCACCACCGTGAGCTAATTGGCTGAATTCACCATTCATATAATCAATACCTATACTTGTAGCAAGTCCAGGTCCTTGTCCGAATCCTAGTGGAAGCAATAATCCTGCTCCTAAGAAAACTTCTTTGAATAATAGAATGACAACTGTTGTTCCAATTAGAGCTTGAATCAGGTATGTAATTACAATAACCATACCTGTAGACCAAACTTTCTTATTTGTTTCATTTTTATCTCTTCGCAAGGTCAAAGCAATAAACCCAATTGCTAGAGCGTGGTATACGGTTTGAAATATGATTGGTGTCCTTTTAATTCTATCGGTTTTAACAAGTATGATTTCCTCGTCTTGTTCATAATCGTCTAAATCAATGTTAATTCCTAAATCCTCTGCTTCTTCTACCTCGATAACAACCACATTATCATATTCGTTTTCAGCGTCAGCCAAAACTCCCTCGTAAACTTGATAAACAGGTTCTGATATTTCAATAACATTTAGAAATCCATCTGATAATAATAGTCCTATAAATCCTGCGATTAGTGCGGTAGGAATAATGATTTTATTAAGAAACGGTACTTTTTCCTTTATAATTTTAGCTATAAATAATAGTACCCCCACATAGATAAAAAAATTCATTAAACCCCAGTCATTAACTAAATGTAACATATTGTCCTCCTTTGTAATATAAAAAAATAAAAGCCATAAAAAATAAATACATTAAAGTATTTCCTTAATAGCTCTTCTATTTCCCTTGATTATAATCTGTAAATAACATATTTTCATTATACCATAAGGAAGAGAAATTTAAATAAATAATTTCGATACGATATTTCCAAATAGCGATTCAATGCCGTTTTTCTAAAATGTGTATTTGATAGCGAAAGGAATATGCTATAATTAGTTTATAACAGATTATAAATAGGAGGATTTATATGGCAAAAGATCACAATTTCTTTAACTGCTCAGAAAAGCATGAAATTGAATACCTTGCTAAAAAATTCAAAGAACCCAAAGAAGAAGTTATTGCAATGATAAACGAATTGTGTAAGGCTAAAAAAATTCATTATTCATCACATGCTGATGCTGAAAACGCATTGATTGCTGCTGGATTTACTAAAAAATAGAAAAAGAAAAAGCAGATAATTTCTGCTTTTTTTGTTTATTTTATTGCACGTAGAACCAAATGAGTTCTACAAAGTGTGGATAGTCTACAAAAGGATTACGGTTAGATTGGTACGAATAAATTACTTCTAATCTGTTCATTTCAAAATCATCCACTGGATCATCTAGATGCCATTGTAATAATTCATTTAAGTATCCCATTTCGTAAATACCCGGAGCAGTATCAACTAAATCAAGTTGATCATACATAATCATCATATAGAATAACGCTCTTGCGACATCTCCTTTAACTTCATCTCTTGGTTCGTAACCGAGACCCATTTCTGAGTAAGGGCTATTTCCTCTTGATGAGTTTTCTCCAGGATTTGCAGGCATTAAGTTGTATAAATCAGAAGCGCTGTTTACTGTCCCATTATCTGCGCTTTCGCCCAATAATGACTGTGGCCATATATGTTCTCTATTCCAGGTTGTTCCGTAATCCCAAGTACTATTAATTGAAATACCCAGGTAGACAAGAATTAAGTTGCTTGGATTATTTGGATCTTGATCTGTTTCATCAAGAATGTATCGTGCATCACCATAAGTAACCCCGTTAAATCCATCATTAACAATAATATGTAATGCATCCATTAACGAACTACCAAACAAACCTTCTGCATCATCGTAATATGCGAATAAATCCATTGATAAGTAGTCTGTAGTGTCTTCATTTATAACTGTGATATTAACTGTTTCTGATGCAGTATTACCAAATTCATCTGTTTTGTAGAATGTTACTTCATATACTCCTGCTACTGAACTATCAACAGTTCCAGTAACATCACACGTTGTTGGTCCACTTACAGGATGTGTTGCAACACATTCTGTTAAATCAACGATAGTATTAAGTAAGTATGAGAATTCCATTTCATCTGTAAAGGTAATTATGTAAAGCGGTGTATCATCAATGACTTGTCCTTCACCAGTATAGATTTGGAAATCATCAATGTTCGTTCTACCAGCAGCAGAACTGATTATTTTGAAATAATAACTACTATCAGGATCTAATGACAAACTTGTAAACATAGCGTCATCAAATACATAATCGTATTCCTTTAGTGTTCCAGTAGATGTAAATGTATCAACGGTAACCCAACTGGTTCCATCTACAGATATTTGGAATGTAACTGTCGCATCATCATCTGATCCATAGGTACCAGCATGGAAGAATACATGAGCCAAATCTCCTACTGCAAATTGTGTTTCAATATATCCGTCTCTAATACGAACACTATTTCCAGATACACTTAAATCTGTAGCCAAGCTACCGATTAATGCATCAACAAAGTTCCAAGATTCACCAGACAGTGTAACTAGTCCTTGTGCATATGCAGCTTTTGCTGCATCTTCGAAGTTTGATTCATAGAATAATGTTGGTACTACAATAATGATAACTTCTTCATATATAGCTTCTAAAGATACATCACTACTTGGTGTAAATACAAATGTTGATTCTGCACTAACGGTAATCGTAGTATCTAATACTTGCCAATGTTTAAATTCATAACCTTCCATTTCAGGAGCTGTAATTGTATATGTTTGTTTATCGCCTACAATGTCTCCTTTTACAAATGTCGGTGTTACTCCCTCAACGTTAGAACTTAATGTTAGGTTGTATTCAATGATATCCCATTGTGCATACAATGTAATATCTTCTGCCGGCATTGTATCAAATACATATTCAGTTGTGAATTCTATATCTGTATACCATCCACCAAATGTATACCCTTCTTTGGTCGGTATTGGTTCTGTGATTGCAGTTCCATAATTTTCAACAATACTGTCATTACCAATTCCACCATCTAATTCTAGTGTGATCGTATATGCATTAATTAACCACTGTGCATAGAGTGTTATGTCATCAGCTGGCATTGTATCAAATACATATTCAGTTGTGAACTCTGTACTTAGATACCAACCACCAAATGTATATCCATCTTTTGTAGGTATTGGTTCGATAATTGTAGTTCCGTAATCTTCAACGATACTAGTTGTTCCTGTACCACCATTTAAATGTAAGGTAATTGTATATTCATTGATTAACCATTCTGCATATAATGTGATGTCTTCTTTCGGCATTGTGGTAAAAGTATATTCAATGATAAAGAATGTGTCTTTATACCATCCACCAAATGTATATCCTTCTTTGGTTGGTGTAGGTGTTGTGAGCGCTGTACCATAATCTTCAATGATACTTGTTTCTCCAATTCCACCGTCTAATTCTAAGGTAATTGAATATTCATTCGCTAGCCATTGTGCATAGAGAGTAATATTCTCCTTAGGCATAACTTCAAGCGTAGATTCAGTAGTGAAGTTTGTGTCTTCATACCATCCACCAAATGTATATCCATCTTTTATTGGTGTTGGTAATGTGATTGCAGTTCCGTTCTCTTCAACGATACTAGAATCTCCTATTCCACCATCTAATTCTAATGTGATTTTATAATTTGTAGTATTAACATCAATACAACTAGATAATGACAATACTATAATTAAAGTTAATAAAAAACTAATTATTTTTTTCATAGGTATCTCCTCTTTCAATAACAGTTCATTATATCATAAAATTTCGAAATATGTCTGCCTAAATTTACGTGTTTTTAGGTAATAAAAAAAGCGTATTTAGGAATGACTATCTTAAAGTATAATTATAAATAGTAATCTCCCAAAGTATAAATTTTGCATAACAGTTAGTTTTTAAAAAATGAGATGCTATCATTAATTATAGGTAGAAGCGAAAGAGAGATGTATAAATATGAAATATCAAAATTTAGAGTTACCACTAATAGAAAACAAGATAGGGGAAACGCCTTGGTTAACTGAGGAAACTGTATTAAAACCAATTTTAAATAAACATATGGCACCAAAAGGAAAAGTGGGATTGGTTGTTGTAAAAGAAGGATCACTTGATTATGTGTGGGAAGATGATCTTGATAACGTCTTAACAAGTGATAAAGATCATCCTATCGTTATTGAACCTGAACGATATCATCACGTTATTATTACTGGTAAGGTTTTGTTTAAGATAGAGTTCTACAAAGACGTTACTCCATTATCTATAGATGATGAAGCAGTAAGACCTGGGGAAGTGTTTATTAATAAAGAATAACGAATATCTATACAAATAAAAAAACTATGATTCTAGTAATCATAGTTTTTATTTTGTCTTCATTTTATATTGTGAATCTCAGATAATTCTTTAATTTCATGAGTTGGTGTAATCCCTTTATTGTTGGTGTGATTATTAGGATTATACCAAATGGTGTCTATTCCATAATTAATCCCCCCAGGTATATCTGATGTTAGACTATCTCCAATCATTACTATTTCATCTTTAGGTGGTAAAGATAAGTTCTTTAGCCCCATTTCGAATATCATTGGATCTGGTTTGGCATATCCAATTTCTTCAGATATGATTATCTCTTCAAAGTAGTGTGCGATAATTGATTTTCTAATTCTCGTTCTTTGTACTCTCGTTAATCCATTTGTCACCATGATCAAACGATGTGTTTTGGATAAGTTTTCTATTAATTCTAAAGCATCATCGAATAAGAAAGAAGCTTGTTCGAGGTTGTTCATAAAACTCTCTGCAAATTGATAGGCCTCCTCGTTTTCATTTATTTTACTTAAGAATCTTCTAAAACGATCAATCTTCAATTCCTTCTGTGTGATTAACCCTTTTTCAAATTCACGCCAAATTGCGATGTTAATTTCTTTATATATTAATAAATGCTCATCTTGAAAACCAAGTGAACTTTCTTCCATTGCTTTTTTAAATGCATATTTCTCTGCTTTTGAAAAATCAAAGAGGGTATCATCTGCATCAAATATTATCATTTTGTAATTCATATTAACTCTCCTTTGGTAATTAGTCTAATTTCTTCAGTTGGGTATCTATAATATTATATACTTTATCAGATAACTCACTTGAATTAAACTTTCCATAATCATCATATTGTAAAGGTTTGTGGATAACCATGGTGAATCTCTTTGGCATTGGCCAAATAGATTTATTATATTTTTTATCCTTCACTAGTGAAATTGGTACTAGGGGTACTCCGCTTTCTAAAGCGATTTTAAATGCACCTCTTCTAAATTTTAAGAGTTTACCTATTTCCCTATTTACTTTTCCCTCAGGAAATACAACCATAGTTGAACCGTTTTTCACATTTTCTACAACTTTTGAAACGGCGTTGATTCCTTTTCTGTTATTTTCTCTATCTAGCATTACACAACCTACTGCTAAAGCCCATTTCCCAATTGATAGGTAACTTAATACTGCTATTTTTGCCAAAAAAGCAATCGGATATGTCTTAAGTTTATACATTAGAATTGAAATATCCAATTCTGAAGTATGGTTTGAATAAATTAAGAATTTAGGATCCTTTGGTAAGTTTTCAGCTCCAACCACCTTAGTTCTAACATTGAAAAGATGAATGGGAACACTTATTATTTGTTTACCTATTTTATGTTTGGTTCTTGAGGTATTTGGTCTCCCTTTAGCAAAGATTAAATATGTTATTTCTAAGAAGAGTATTAATGCTATAAATGTAGCAATTAACCCGACAATGATACTTATAAGAATGACAAATATATTATTGACGATTCCGTCTATTTGATAATCAAATATATAGATACCTAAAAAAGTAATAAGTATTTGAACAGTTAACAAAAAAGTTGTAAGCATATTATCACCTCTATCTGTATATGAATTAATTCCGATATAGCCTTCTTCTAGTATACCATATTCTCCTTTGCGCAGGTGAAAATAGATATAAAATAATACAAAGCACATTATAAAATGTGCTTTGATTTTTAATTAGTATTTTCCCTATAAGGAAATAAATTCAACATTATAATCTTATACTCTTGTACCTATTCATGACAAATCTATAAATAATAACTAAAACAATAAGTATAAGAGATAAATATAAAGTAGTGAATTTCAAAAAGGTACTTATTCCGGCAATGTATCCTAAAAAATCAATTTGATTTGGAAATATTGCAAGGTGAATATCCATCAGAATATTTTCAAGAAAATCAAATAGAAATGCTAAATATGGAATAATCGTTAAGTAACGTAATCTAGATTTAATATTTATAAGTCTATAGAGAAAGACTCCCAATAATTGATAAAAACCAAACATGAATATATAATCACCTAAATGTATCATAAAATATGAAATTCTGCTTGATTGATTCATTGATTCAAGATTATTGAAAAATTTTGTTTTACTGTAATAGTTTAGCATATCAAGTGCGTAATCATCATCTAGTGGAAATAAACCAAAGTATTGTGTAAAAATAAGAGATATTCCAATCATCATAAGTATAATTAACACAATAACAGTTTTTTTATTATTAAGTTTGTCTATAAATTTCATAATATCATCTCCCAATAATAATATTACCATGAAAAAGAATGTACTTAAATAATAAGAAATGTAAGAGTTAAAAAAGTAAAAAAATGCCAAAAAGAGATATCCTATCTAACAGGAAAAGAGATAGATA
>JBFFKS010000060.1:0-7537 GCA_041555275.1 Xianfuyuplasma sp.
GCAAGTGAAGCAACATATAATGTATTAAGTGAATATAAAAACTTAAAAGGAATTATGCATTGTTATAGTGGAAGTCCAGAAATGGCATTGATGTTCATTAAGCTTGGACTACATATCTCTCTTGGTGGTCCAGTTACATTTAAAAATGGCCACAAACCAAAAGAAGTAGCAAAGGCTGTACCACTAGATAAACTGTTAATAGAAACAGATGCACCATACTTGTCACCTCATCCTTATAGAGGAAAAACAAATGAACCAGCTAGAGTAAAACTCATAGCAGAAGAAATTGCTAAACTAAAAGATATAAGTTATGAAGAAATCGCAGAACAAACAACAAAAAATGCATTAAAACTATTTAAACTTGAGGAGCTGATTTAAATGAAAAAACTATTACTAGTATTAACAATATCTTTATCATTAATTCTGACAGGATGTATTCCTGTGAATACTGATAATAATGATATACCAGAACATGAACATGAAGCCGATTACACTGAAGCTGAACTAATTGCTTTAATTGAAACTTTGATACCCGAAATCAATGTGGATACAACATATGATTTAGATTCATTCCAAAGTGCATTAGTAGCGATGGTTGCTAACGCCAGAAATGGTGTCTTAGGGATTATCAATGTTGGTGAAGTTGGTAGTGGAAGTGGGAGTGGTGTAGTTTATAAAAAAGAAGGTAATACATATTATTTAGTTACCAACGAACACGTAGTAAATAACGCAATTAGTTTATCAATTGTATATGAAAGAAACGGATTATTATTTGAAATCCAAGATGAGGATATAACCTTATTAGGAACAGATGTAACAACCGACCTAGCGGTGTTAACTTTTGAGTCAGATGTAGAATTTAGTGTGATCCCAATCGGAAATTCCTATGACGTAGAAATCGGACAATTTGTCTTCGCAATAGGGAACCCTCTTGGATTTGAATATTATGGTACCTTAACAATGGGTGTAATAAGTGGACTAGCTAGATACGTTCAAGATGAAGATTTTAACGCGACACTCTTACAGCATGATGCAGCGATAAGCCCAGGAAATAGTGGTGGAGCGTTATTGAATATTAATGGAGAATTAATTGGAATCAACAATATGAAAGTTGTGGAGGACGATGTAGCAAACATCGGATTTGCGATTCCAAGCAATACTGTAAAAAGAATTGTAAATGATTTAGAAGATGATGGATTAATCACAAGACCTTACTTAGGAATCTCAACATACCCACAAGTAAATGTTTGTGGACTAGACTATGGTGTATGTGTTGTTGTACAACCAGGTGGAGCTGCAGATGCTGCAGGACTTCAAGATGATGACATCATCATTGGGTATAAAAATGAAGGAATGGATGAATTCATGGATGTCTATAATTTCAATGATTTAAAAGAAGCAATTCTAAACTCAAGTGTTGGTGAAACAATCCAACTAAAATATATTAGAGATGGGTTAGAATACATAAGCCTAGAAGCGACTTTAGGTACACATCCAGACGACTAAAAAATAAAGAGGTGAAAACCTCTTTTTTTGTTCAAATAACTTGTAAAACCAGTAATAATAAAGTACAATAAATTAGGTTTAAAAGGAGATGATATTATGGGTTTAACAGCCGGTATCGTAGGTTTACCAAATGTCGGAAAATCAACACTGTTTAACGCAATAACAAAATCAGGTGCACTTGCGGCAAATTATCCATTCGCAACGATTGACCCTAATGTGGGTGTAGTTGAAGTTCCTGATGAAAGATTAGATAAATTAAGTGCTTTAGTAAAACCACTTAAAACCATCCCAACCATTTTTGAATTTACTGATATCGCAGGTATTGTTAAAGGTGCTTCAAAAGGTGAGGGGCTAGGTAATAAATTCTTAAGTCACATTAGAGAAGTGGATGCTATTGTACAAGTAGTACGTGCTTTTGATGATGACGATGTTACTCACGTCGATGGAAATATTGATCCAATTAGAGATATTGAAACGATTAATTTAGAATTAATCTTTGCTGATTTGGAAGTTGTCGAAAAACGCATTCCCAAAGTTGAAAAGAAAGCATTATTAAAAGTTGACCAAGATAGTGTTTTTGAATATAAAATATTAAAAGAAATTCACGCAACTTTGATGGATAACAAACCAATTAGAACGATGAAGTTTAACGAGTATGAATTCGCAGTTATAAAAAACTTTAATTTCTTGACGTTAAAACCATCGATCTATGTCGCAAATATCCATGAAGATGAGATTGCTGATTATAGTGATAACGAATATGTAAAACAAATAAGAGAATTCGCGATTGATGAAAATAGCGAAGTAGTTGTGATTAGTGCAAAAATCGAAGCAGAATTATCAGAACTGGATGCTGAAGAAAAGTTAATGTTTTTAGAAGACTTAGGAGTAACTGAAAGTGGATTAGATCGTTTGATTAAAAAAAGTTATAAACTTCTTGGGTTGGAAACTTACTTCACAGCAGGTCCAAAAGAAGTAAGAGCTTGGACATTTAAAAAAGGTTCAAAAGCACCTAGGTGTGCAGGAATCATTCATACTGATTTTGAAAAAGGATTCATCAGAGCTGAAACTATTAAGTATAAAGATTTCATTGAATGTGGCGGAGAATTAGGTGCCAGAGAGCATGGAAAAGCTCGTTTAGAAGGAAAAGAATACGTTGTTCAAGACGGCGATGTTATGCATTTTAGATTTAATGTTTAAAGGACACTATCCAAGTGTCCTTTTTTTGTGGTATAATTTAATGTGGTGGTGATATAATGTATAAACTCTACAAACTAAGTGCATTCCCTAAAACAAAAAGCGGAGGGAATAAAGCTGGAGTAGTACTAAACGGTGATTATTTAACAGAAGAAGAAATGAAAGGTATCGCAAAAGAAGTAGGATATAGCGAAACTGCATTTGTTTTAAAAAGTGATAAGGCAGATTTTAAAGTAAGATTTTTCACACCCACAGACGAAGTAGACTTATGTGGCCATGCCACAATAGCTGCTTTTAATCTATTGCGTGATCTTAAAGTAATTAAACCCGGAATATACACACAGGAAACAAAAGCTGGGGTATTGAAACTATATGTAAGACCGCAAATTGTATTTATGCAACAAAACAATCCAGAATTCTTCGAAACATTAATCGTCGAGGATGTAAGAAATTGTTTTGATAATGAAGGCTTTGTGCATCCTGAATTTCCGATTAAAGTAGTCTCAACAGGGCTTAAAGAAATTTTTATTCCTGTAATAAGTGTTGATGCTCTTAATAACCTAAAACCGAATATAGAGGAAATTTTACGTGTTTCTAAGAAACATGATTGTATTGGTATTCATGCCTTTGCGTTTGGTGGAAATGAATGTGCAGCTTATGGTAGAAACTTTGCTCCTGTAGTTGGGATTGATGAAGAATCTGCAACGGGAACTAGTAATGGGGCATTGAGTTGTTACCTTTATGAACTAGTTGATAAGTCAACTAAGCAACTTGTCCTTAGACAGGGATATAGTATGGATAAACCATCTGAAATATTTTCTAAAATTACTGTAAAATCAGAAAAAATTAGAGAAGTATGGATCGGTGGAAGAGCGATTATTTTAGAAAATTAAAACAATAATAATATATATTAATTTACGGGGTGATTATTTATGAAAACAGCAGTTGTTACTGTGGGGAAAGAGATTCTTACTGGAAGAACAGTTAATACGAACCTAAGGCATATAGCTCTTAAGCTAAAACAAATAGGTATTGACGTTAACCGTTCTTTTGTTATAGATGACTTAAAAAAAGAATTTATTAAAGTGCTAGACCATATGGAAGAAGACCTAATCATCTTTACAGGAGGACTTGGTCCTACAATAGATGATATAACACGTGAAACTGTTATCGACTATTTTGATGTCGATACATTTGAAGACCAAGATGTCTTAGAACAAATCAAATCTATGTTTGATCGTGTTGGTGTTGAAATGAAGAAAACAAACAACAAACAAGCCTACTTTCCAGTGAACTCTATTAAACTAGAAAATGAACTAGGTACAGCTCCAGGGGTTTATTTTAAAGTTGGGGATAAAAAAATAATTTTATTACCGGGACCTCCACATGAAATGATTCCTGTATTGGATCGTGCTATTGAAATAATTAAAAACGATCTTGATGTTAATTTAATTTCACGTGGCTTTAAATTAATTGGCACCGGGGAATCATCTATGGAACAAAACTTAAAAGGATTTTATGGTGTTCATCCAAAAGTGAATGTTGCACCATATGCAAATGTTGGTGAAATTAAGTATATCTTTACATCTAGTGACACTGATGCTCTAGATCGTTGTATGAAGGACTTTTATAAAAAATTCGAAGAATTTATTTATGGAGGATTAGAAGATACTTTAGAGAGTGTTGTTGTTGAGTTATTAAAAGAGCAAAACAAAGTCCTCGCAGTTGCAGAAAGTTGTACTGGTGGTATGTTCTCAAGTAGAGTGGTTAATGTTCCAGGAAGCAGTGACGTATTTCATGAAGGATTAATTACTTACTCGAACAAAGCTAAAATGAAATATTTGAATATTGAAGAAAAAGCCTTAAAATCTTTTGGGGCAGTAAGTCCTGAAGTAGTATTACAAATGGCTAATAATTTATATGATCAAAGTGATGCTGATTACACTTTAGCAATATCAGGAATAGCTGGACCAAGTGGTGGGACAGAATCCAAACCAGTTGGACTAGTATATTTTGGTATTAATGCTTTGGGTACAACTAAAGTATATAAACAAGTTTTTAATGGTAATCGAGAAATGGTACGATTAAGAGCAACGAATTTTGCACTCAATCAACTTAGAAAAACCTTAATAGAACAAAAAGAGAATTAGATTCTCTTTTTTTTTAGATTCATTTATGCTACATTTTCATATGCTTATTTATGGATGAAAATGTATGATGCAAAAATTGTAAGTAACTGATTAACATTTGAAGAAATATGATATAATATATACTGTAAGTTAGGGGAAAAGTATAGTCCTCTATCGAAGACTTTTTTTTTAGGAGGATATAATGAGGAAGTTGGTAAGTATATTATTAATTGTCATTGGACTATTCAGTTTAACGGGATGTAAATCGGTTCTGAAGAATGACTATTTTGAAAACAATGAGAAAAATAATTTATACGAGATAGCTGAAACAATTAGCTTAGCTCAATCAGAGTTAAACAGGTTTTATTACTTTGGACCCGTACATGTTAATACAACAAGAGAACCAATGTTTTTATGGGATATGACATATTTACGCTCAGATCAAAAAACTAATAAACAAGCTGATAACAGATGGTTTTATAATTTAGAAGAGGTTTTTGAAGCAGAAGGATGTCTAAGTAGAATACAAAGGATACTAAATCGATACAATGAAGAAAACGTTCCAATCAAAGAAGGAAGAGTTTATACTTTAAACAATACATTGAGTACAGAAAACCTGGAGTTTTTTGTAGAAGGTAATGATCTGTATATTGAAATACAATATAATTCTGATGAAATCACAGGTAGTGAAAAAGTATTATTCATGGACAACGTATTACAGTATGAGTTTATTAGAGAAGACGAAGAAGGAATAATACAATTCATTTATGTGAAAGTAGAATTAAGTTCTTTTGTTTCTTATTACATGGATGATGAGAGAATAATATATAATGAAAATAACTTTCTTGGGAATGAGATCTTGCAATATGAGGTAGAATCAAATGATTTGCGAAATATCGCTTACTATAATGCGCATAATTCAGAACTATATGAATGTACTGATTGTGTCAATAATGGAATCATTTACTCAAGATATGATCTAAATCAATTAGAGTACTCTTTCGACATAAGTACTTTAGATAAAATATCATACAACTTACACTTTGCATTTGGTTGGGATAAGTTTATACACGAAAATGAAAAGGCAAATTTGTTTTTTAAAGAAGACATTATTATTGAAGATATCCCAATAATCTTTTATAATGCAGGACAATTCTTTATAGAACAGGAAATGAACTATAATGAGATAACTGAGGAAGAACTCTCCTTAAACCATTTGGGATTATCGTTTAATATATCGAAAGAGGATATCGATAGTATTTTAGACTTCACTTTTGATCCTTTATTAACAAATAGGGATTTAGAACATTCTTATGAAGATATGAGAGACTATATTATAACCAATATCTCATTCAAATAATTACGGATAAAATGATATATAAAGCAAAAAGCCATTTTGGATTATAATGAAAATTAAGAATGGTTATCTGCTATGTCATATTCGATAAGCAACTTTTATAGCGAGTCGTATCACAAAAAAAAGTAGACATCTATCATTTAGAGTCTACTTTTCATTTTACCTCTGTTTAAAAAGGATTATCTATTTGTCACTTCTTACTTTTGTGATTTCATCAAAATGTTCAAGGAATACTTCTAACACGTTTGGATCAAACTGGATTCCACTATTATTTTTCAGTTCTTTAATAGCTTGGTCTTGTGTGATGTAATCTCGATAGGAACGATATGAAACCATGGCATCATATGCATCAACAACAGAAATGATCCTCGACTCAATTGGAATGGCCTCACCTTTTAAACCATGAGGATATCCTTCTCCATTAAAAAATTCGTGGTGGTATAATACATAATCTGCTATTTGTCTAAAGTCTTTCGTAGAACTTAAAATACGGAATCCGATTTCTGCATGATTTTTGATTTCTAGATATTCAATGTTATTTAGTTTTCCAACTTTCTTAAGAATGTGGTCCGGCACAATGATTTTTCCGATATCGTGTAGCATTCCAGCCATTTTAATGTTACTTACTTGGTTGGAATTGAAGCCCATTTTGTGAGCCAAAACTTCCGTCATTAAGGATACATTTGAACAGTGGTCTTTTGAGTATTCATCTTTCTCAAATAGCGTGTTTAAAATAGTTTCGATCGCATTCGTTCGCATCGATGGAACATCCATTAGTTTCATGCGATACATTTCATCCTCAGCAATTTTAAACTCTTCATAGAAAGGTGAGATATTAGATGTTCTTACATGGACACCATAGGCAAGCGATAACTGGACAGAATTAACTAAGACTTCAGAACATTGATTTCCGATACTTTCGAATAATTGATATACACTATCGCTATCGGTATTAGGGATTATAATGACAAACTCATCTCCACCTATACGAAATAATGTTCCCAACCCATCAAGGTTTTTATCAAGGAGTTCAACTGTTTTTAATAACATTTTATCTCCCGCAACATGTCCGAACGCATCATTTATCAGCTTTAATCCGTTTAAGTCTATAACTACAATACCCAGTGGATAAAACGCTTCATTATCGATTTCTTTTATGTAATTTTCGAAATGTCTTCGATTATATGATCCTGTTAAATCATCATGGTTGCTTAAATATTCAATTTCTTTGATTGCCTGGGTGCGTTCGATTGTTTGGGTTAAGATTTTAGCTATAGATCTAATCAAAGTAATATCATCTTCTAGTGTTTCTCGGTTAGTAGTTGTCATGTTGTAGCCCATGAAACCA
>JBFFKS010000061.1:0-7466 GCA_041555275.1 Xianfuyuplasma sp.
AGTTGAAAATCTAGAAGTAAATGGTGATGTGTTTATTACAAATACAGTGCCGAATGGAGCATTTAGGGGCTTTGGTGCTCCACAAATGTTATTTGCAGTGGAAATGTTTATTCACCATATAGCAAAAGAATTGGCGATTGATCCTCTGGAATTAAGAAAAATTCACTTGGCAAAACAAGGTGATAAGACTTCCACAAATGGATTATTTAGAGATCCAATTATTATGACAGATATGCTTCAAAAAGTACTTACTGAATCTAGTTATGTAGAGAAAGTAAAGGCATATGAAAACAAAGATGTGAACAGAGGAATTGGGATGAGTTGGTTTTTACATGGTTGTGGATTTACTGGAAGTGGAGAGCAAACTCATATAAATGCTGTTGTTAAATTACGTAAGGATGAATTTAACTTTGTACATATATTAATTGCAGCTGTTGATATGGGACAAGGAGTTGAAACAACAATGTGTAAGATTGTTAGTCATGTCCTTGAAATCCCAATTGAACAAGTGATTTATGGAAAACCAGATACCTCTAAAGTTCCTGATTCTGGTCCGACTGTAGCTTCACGAACCATCATGATTGTTGGTGGTTTGGTAGCAAGAGCAGCCAAACGACTAAAAGAAGAATGGGAAGATCAAATGGAACAAGTCATTACAGAAAAATATAAACATCCTGAATATATAGAATGGGATGAAATTACATTTAGCGGAGATGCTTACCCTGCTTATTCATGGGGTATAAGTATTGTTGAAGTTGAAGTGGACACCACTACTTATCAAGTAGATGTTTTAGAAACATGGAGTGTGTTTGATGTTGGAAAAGCGATTGATGAACGAATTATTATAGGACAAGCTGACGGTGGTCTTCTTCAAGGACTTGGTTATGGTTACTTAGAAGTAATGAAATCTATTGAGGGAAAGATTGCTCAAAAAAATGTTACTGACTATATTATTCCATCCTCAGTAGATATCCCCTTAATGCATACGTATATTATTGATAATCCATACCCTTTAGGTCCATATGGTGCCAAAGGTGCTGGTGAATTACCATTGATTGGTGGGGCACCTGCTGTCGCACTTGCAATCGAAAATGCAATTGGTAAAAAAATAATGAAAATACCAGCAACACCAGAATACATTATGGAGTTGATGAACGATGAGCGAAATTAAATTTAAGCTTAATAATGTCGAGTATAGTATCGAAGGGAACCCAAGTCTAAGATTATTGGATGTTTTACGTGAGAATTTTAACTTGGTTGGCGTAAAAGAAGGTTGTGGAGAAGGCGAGTGTGGAGCGTGCTCAGTTTTAATTAATGACAAAATTTATAATTCTTGTTTGGTCCCTCTTGCGAATATTAACAATCAAGAAGTATTAACAATTGAAGGTTTGGCTGAAACCAAACAAGGGAAAGTACTTAAAGATGCTTATGCAGAAGCTGGTGCTGTTCAATGTGGTTTCTGTACTCCAGGAATGTTAATGGCAAGTGAAGCATTATTACGACAAAATCCTCATCCATCAAGAGAGGAAATTCAAATTGGGTTATCCGGAAATCTCTGTCGATGTACCGGATACAATATGATTATTGATGCAGTTTTATTGGCAGCGAAAGAAGGCGAAGGTTTATGGTAAGACATATCATTCCTTTATCTCTAGAAGAAGCCAAGAGATATTTAAAAGAAAAGTCATTTAAAATTATTGCTGGTGGAACGGACTTAATGGTTCAACATCGTAGTTGGGCTGAAACACCGCCACAATTCGAGGAAAATCTTCTATATGTCTTTAATCTTGATGAACTAAAGTATATTAATAAGGAAGATAATATTCTTCATATTGGTTCATTAACGCCAATTGAAGAAGTGAAAGATCATAAAGATACTCCTTATCTATTAGAAGAAGCTATTAAGATTATGGCATCACCAGCCTTAAGAAATGCAGCGACAATAGCTGGTAATATTGGTAATGCTTCACCAGCTGGTGACACACTACCTGTGCTTTATGTATATAATGCTTTGGTAAAACTTGAAAATGAAATTGTTAGAAGAGTTCCAATCGAAGAAGTAATCAAAGGACCAAGGAAAACAATCATTCAAAAAGATGAAATCATCACTGAAATTAGTTTTGAATTAAGTCCATTTACCCACATGCAATTTGTTAAGGTTGGTGGAAGAAAAGCTGATGCAATCTCAAAACTATCTTTTTGTGGAGCAATTAATATAAGTCATAATTTAGTAACTGATTTTCGAATCGCTTTTGGAGCAGTTGGTCCTGTTGTTGTTAGAAATAAAAAAATAGAAGATAAATACTTAGGGTTACGTGTCGAGGAGTTAAAAAACTCTATAGAAGAAATTATTTCTGATTATAAAGAGCTAATTACTCCAATAAATGATCAAAGATCTACAAAAGAATATCGTAAACAAGTATCACTTAATTTACTTAAGGAGTTCATTTTAAGTCTCTAAAAAGGGAGTGGAAGCATGGATTACAAAAAACATGTTTTAAAAGCAACGAGTAAAGAAAAAGCTTCATTGGTTCTAAAAAATGGACGAATAATAAATGTTTTTGATCACAGTATTGAAGAAAATGATATAGCGATTGAAGATGGAAGAATTGTTGGTATTGGATCATATGAAGGAGAAACTGAAATTGATTTGAATAATCAATTTATTTCACCTGGGTTTATTGATGGTCATGTTCATATTGAATCTTCTATGTTAACCCCAAGTGAATTTTCAAAAATAATCATTCCTCGTGGAACCACTAGAGTGATAGCTGATCCTCATGAAATCGTAAATGTTGTTGGTATCGAAGGAATAAAATATATGATCAATTCTAGTAAGAGGACACCCCTTGATGTCCATTTTATGATTCCATCATGTGTTCCTGTTACAAAATTTGAGACTGGTGGGAGTGAACTTACCGCAAAAGACATTAAAAAAGTTAAGGAATTAGATGGTATTTTAGGTCTTGGTGAAATGATGAATTATCCTGGAGTTATAGATGGCGAGCAAATGGTTATTGACAAACTTATAGAAATGAAAGGCTATCCGCTTGATGGTCATGCTCCAGATGTTTATGGGAAAAATTTGAATGCCTATTTACTTATGGGAATAAATACAGACCATGAATGTACAACAAAAGAGGAACTTGAAGAAAAAGTAAAAAGAGGAATGTATATCCATTTACGCGAGGGTAGTGCAACTAGAAATGTAAAAGCTTTAAGCAAAGCTGTTACATTAGAAAATAGTCATCGTTTGCTTTTTTGCACAGATGATAAACATCCTATGGATATAACGCAAGAAGGCCACATAAACTACAATATAAATCTAGCAATTAAAAATGGTGTTGATCCTATTACCGCAATTCAAATGGCAACAATTAACATCGCTACATGTTATCAACTCCATCAAGTTGGAGCGATTGCGCCGGGATATGTTGCTGATTTTGTAGTTTTTAGTGATTTGTTTGATATTGAACCATCTCTCGTTTTTAAAGATGGAGAAATCGTCGCTAAGAACGGTGAAATCCTTTTTACAACAGATAAATATTTAAACGGATATGTTACTGAAACAGTAAAACTTAAACCCAAAAAAATTAATATTGATTTACCACTTAAGTCAAACAAAGTTAAGGTTATAAAACTGATTGAAAACAATGTTACGACTAAAAAAGTAATTAGATAGGTTACCATAAAAGATGGTAAATATATTAATAATCCACAGGACGATATTCTGAAGATTACTGTAGTCGAAAGACATCACTATACCGGAAATGTTGGTGTTGGATTATTAGAAGGATATGGGTTAAAAAATGGTGCAGTTGCAATGACAATTGCACATGATTCACATAATCTAATTTGTGTTGGAGATAATGATGAAGATATGTATATTGCAATCAATCACTTGAAAGAGATTCAAGGTGGAATTGTTTTAATTAGTAAGGGAGAAATCATCGATAGTCTACAACTCGAAATTGGTGGAATAATGACAAATCAAGAAATTGATATTGTACTAGAGAAACTAAAAAATATGGATATAAAATCTCGTGAACTTGGAGTAAATGAAAAAGTAGATGATCCTTTTTTATCTCTTGCATTTATGAGTCTTCCAGTTATCCCAGATATTAAAATTACAGACGTAGGTTTATTTGATGTGGTCCAATTTAAACGTGTCGAAATTGAGGAGGAATAGAATGAACTTCGTAAAAGGATATAAATGTACTATATGTCATAAGGAATATCCTAAAGATGTATCTATTCTTACTTGTCCGACATGTGGTGAAGCCGGAATTTTAGATATCTTATATGACTATAAAGAAATGAAGAAAGTTGTTACAAAACATTATTTTAAATCCAATCAGGATTACTCGATATGGCGTTATAGACCACTGATGAGTATTGATAGTAGTAATCCTGAAAATACGCTTAGAGTTGGTTGGACACCGCTTTATAAAAGTAATAGACTCTCTAATTCCTTAGGGATAAAAGATTTGTATATAAAAGATGAAGGAATGAATCCTACTCAATCTTTAAAAGATCGTGCTAGCCTTGTTGCTTGTATTAAGGCTATTGAGGAAGGAAAAACACAAATTGCCTGTAGTTCAACTGGAAATGCCGCTTCTAGTTTAGCGGGAAATGCAGCAAAACTGGGGTTGAAAAGCATCATCTTTGTACCTTCACGTGTTCCCGATGGCAAACTTGCACAATTAGTTGCATATGGAGCAAAGGTCATCAAAGTAGAGGGGGATTATAAACAAACCTATAATCTTTCAAAAGAAGCAATAAAGGAATATGGGTTTTATAATCGAAATGCGGCTGTAAATCCTCATTTAATTGAAGGGAAAAAGACGGTAGCATATGAAATAGCAGAGCAAATGAACTTTGCTGATCTTGATTACATATTTGTTTCAGTCGGTGATGGATGCACGATCGGTTCTATTTACAAAGGTTATTATGACCTAAAGCAATTGGGGTTAATCACAAGTATACCAAAAATTGTTGGCGTTCAAAGTAGTGGTTGCTCACCTTTCTATGATGCTTGGAAAAACAATCGAGAACTACAAGAAACCGATGAGAACACAATCGCAGATAGTATCGCAGTTGGTATTCCTAGAAATCCAATAAAAGGGATGAATGCAGTTGTAAAAAGTTTTGGGTTCTTTATAACAGTCACAGATGAGGAAATTCTTAAAGCTATCCCATTATTAGGACATCATGAAGGAATATATGGTGAACCAGCAGGAGTGACAGGTATTGCTGGTATCATGAAAGCTGTAGAAGAAAACTTAGTAAATAAACAAGCAAAAATTGCTGTGATTATTACAGGAAATGGTTTAAAAGATAATCGCGCTATTCAAAAAGAAATTGATAAAGTTATCTTAAGTAATGGACAATTAGACAAAATAGACTTTAACTGAGGTGAAAGAAAATGAGCAAAATCCCATTTGGACCAACATATGATGAGATGTTAAATCCATTATCAGTAGATCCAGAAATTAGAGAAAAAGCATTACAAGCAAAGAAAAATGAACTAGATCCATTTAATCTATTTAATATCACATGGAAAAATGAACAAGGAGAAGTAAATAAGATAGTTTTACCAAAGGAATTAACTGGAGTAGACGCAAATATCGTCGTTTTACTTGGTAAACACTTTCCGTCAGGTTCACACAAGGTTGGACCAGCATATGCTACCCTTATTGAAGGAAGCGTTGACGGAGAAATTATTCCTGGTAAGCATACAATTTTAGGCCCATCGACAGGAAACTTTGGAATTGGTGTGTCATACATTACAAATTTAATGAATTATAATGCCATTGTAATAATGCCTGATAATATGAGCAAAGAACGTTATGAAAGAATTAGACGTTATGGTGCAAAATTAGATCTTACTCCCGGTACTGAGAGTGATGTAATTTTGACACTAGAAAGAAACAATGAATTAAAGAAAGATCCAAATAATCATTCATTGGCTCAATTTGAATTGCTACCAAACTATCGTTTTCATAGATATGTGACGGGAAATAGTTGTATTGAAGCAGTAAAAGGAATCGGTAATTCACGAATTGCAGCGTTTACTAGTGCTGTCGGTAGTGCAGGTACGATTGCTGCAGGAGATCAAATCAAAGCGCAATTTAGTGAAGCAAAAATAGTTGCACTAGAACCATATGAATGTTCAACATTAATGAATGGTGGACGAGGGCAACACCGAATTGAAGGTATTGGGGATAAAATGTGCACATTAATTCATAATGTACTAAATACCGATTATATAATGTTAATCAAAGATGATGACACTGTCAAAGGTGTAAAAATTATACATGATGGAATCGATGTATTGGTTGAAAATGGTGTAGACCCTAAAATTGCAATGCAGATGAGAGATTATTTTGGTCCTTCAGGCATATGTAATATTATCGGAGCAATTAAGATTGCCAAACACTTAAAACTTGGAAAGAATGATAACGTTGTAACGATTGCAACAGATGGTTTTGATCGATATAACAGTGTACTTGAGGATTTAGAAAAACGATATTTGGAAACAGAAAACTTTGTTATGAAAAGATGGTTTAATGATATATTCCGTAAACATTTATTAGAAGATATCGTAGATTTCAGATCAAAAGAACGAAAAGAACAACTATTCACACAAAAAGAAAAAGATTGGCTTAAATTTGGATACAAAAAAGAGTATCTTGATTCAATGAAATCACAAGATTTTTGGGATAATGAGTATGGTAAAATTGAACATTATAATAAGTTAATAAAAGAAATGCGTGAAGAATAATGAAAATAGATTATCAGAAAATTCTAGAAAAAGCACAAACATACGAGAAAGATATTGCTTTATTCCTAAGAGATATGATTGCAATACCCAGTGAAAGTTGTGACGAAGAAAAAGTTGTTTTAAGAATAAAAGACGAGATGGAAAAAGTTGGATTTGACAAAGTAGTAATAGACCCAATGGGTAATATTCATGGTTATATCGGGCATGGATCTCATTTGATTGCAATGGATGCCCATATTGATACTGTGGGTGTTGGTGAAATTAAAAACTGGAAATATGATCCCTATCTAGGTCACGAAGAAGGTGACGTTATTATCGGTCGTGGTGGTAGTGATCAAGAAGGTGGAATGGCCTCAATGGTCTATGCTGGCAAGGTAATTAAGGATTTGAATCTTGAGGATGACTATACCTTATTAATAACGGGAACAGTTCAAGAAGAGGATTGTGATGGGCTATGTTGGCAATACATAATCAATGAATTAGGCATTAAACCAGAGTTTGTAGTCATTACTGAACCGACAAGTTTAAATATATATCGTGGTCATCGAGGTCGAATGGAAATCAAAATTAGTGTTTCAGGTGTGAGTTGTCATGGTAGTGCTCCAGAACGTGGAGAGAATGCGATTTTTAAAATGGCTCCAATCCTGATAGAGTTGGAACAATTACATCCTGTATTACATCA
>JBFFKS010000062.1:0-7463 GCA_041555275.1 Xianfuyuplasma sp.
TTAATTTGTGGATTATAAAAAGAAATAAAAAAAATTAGTAAAAAATGCAATAAAAACAATACTTCCTGCATTAGTATAGTGAAAACAAAATACGAAAGGAAGATAAAAAAATGAAAAAAATTATAAGTTTTGGATTATTATTAGTAGCAGCAGTAACGTTAGTAGGATGTACTGAAACGACAAATGTAGTTGCTTCAACGATTGCAATTGATGTAAATCCAAGTATAGTACTAGAGTTAGATGAAGACGATAAAGTAATCAATGTAATTAAAAACAATGAAGATGCAGATGTTATTATTGGTGATATGGACCTAATAGGAGTTGACTATAATATCGCTGTAAACGCATTGATTGGTTCTATGGTTGCCAATGGATATATTAATGAGTTAACTAATTCAGTATTATTATCAATTCAAAGCAACAACGAAGTTCGTGAAGGAGAATTGATGGCTGAATTAACTCAAGCTGTTAATGATGTATTAACAGGAGCTGAAATAGAAGGATCAGTTATGACTCAAGAATTAGATTTTGAACAAGATGCTGAAGATTTAGCAGAATTATTGGATATTTCAGAAGCAAAAGCTGAACTCATTCTAGATATAATAGAAGCAGATCCGAGAATGCTTGTTGAAGAATTAGCAGTGTTATCTATCAATGACTTAAATCTATTATTAGAAGCGAAAAATATTTCACTAGATAAAGTTGAAAAAACAGGGAGTGCAAGCAGTTTAGGAATTATTACAGTCGAAGAAGCTTATGGCTATGCACTGACTGAAACAGGAGTAGATGAATTAGAAGTTGTTGTATTGAGTATTAAATTACAACAAGAAGATGGAACAATGGTTTATAAAGTGAAATTTGAAACTTCAACAGAAAAATACAAAGTGTTTATCGATGCAAAAGATGGAACAGTATTTGTTGAAATTGAAGATGACGATGATGAAGATGAAGATGAAAATTTCCCTACAGATGCTTTAACTGAAGATGCTTTACTAGCACTGATACAAAGTGATTTAGGAATTGATATCACGTTAATTACTGAATTAAAGATTGAAGAGGATATGGATAACGGTGTAGCATACTTTGAGATTGAGTTCGAATATAACGGTATAGAGTACGAACTTGAAGTAGACGCTTTGACTGGAGAAACTTATTCAAACTCGATGGATGAATCAGGATTTAACCATAAAGGTGATGACGATGATGACGACGACGATGAATCAGATTATGATGATGACGATGATGATGAATCAGATTATGATGATGACGATGATGAAGCAGATCACGATGACGATGATGATACTACTAATGGGGACACTAATACAACAACAGATCCTGCAACTGATTTACCAGTGTTTACTTTAGATGAATTATCAACTTATACAGGAGCAAACGGTTCATTAGCATATATCGCAGTAAATGGAGTAGTTTATGATGCGACAAGTGTCTTTGATAATGGACAACACCAAGGATTACAACTTGGGGGAACGGATGCAACTACTGTGTTTGAATCTAGTCCCCACAGTGTCTCTTTACTTGAAACACTAGTGGTAGTGGGAACTCTTGAATAATTAATTGTAAAAAAACTACTAAAATATTTTTAGTAATTATTAAATAAAATTAGATTGTGTAAAACCGATATGTTTGACTCAAAAATATCGGTTTTACAAATCTTAAAGCCTTTTACCGAACATATCATATGAACATCTACTAAATGTATGATATTATATATTATTAAGAGGTGTTATATGGTGAAAAATCAAAAAAATTATGGTCCTAAAATTAGTGATCGTTTAATAAAAAAAGTCTCTAATAATAATGTTTCTTCATTTGAGGAGTTATATAATTTATCAAGTTCTGCAGTTTTTGGATTAGCTTATTCAATAGTTGGAAATAAGGCGGATGCAGAAGATGTCGTTCAAGATGTTTTTATAAGTATTTATGAAAAAGCACATCAATATAAAGGTGGGAACAAAGCAATGGCTTGGATTTTCACTATTACAAGAAATCATTCTTTAATGAAAATTAGAGATAGACAAAAAAGAAATCACGTAAATCTTGATGATGTATATGATGTAGGTGTAGATAATAATATTGAGAATGAGATGTACAATGAAAATATTGTAAACATGATATTAAATACTTTAAGTGAAGATGAACGTCAAATAGTGATTATGCATGCAATGTCTAATATAAAGCATAAGGATATAGCAAATACAATGGGAATCCCTCTTTCAACTGTATTATCAAAATATAAAAGAGCTTTAGCAAAACTAAAAAACGAATTGGAGGTGAATGGATATGAGAAATAAAGATGTGGAAAAATTAATTAATGATAGTTTTACCGAAATGAATCCTGATTTGTTTAGCAAAATTTTAGAAAACTGTCCTAAAATGAATGATACTAATTATGAATTATCTTTTTGGAAGAAAATTCAAAATTTATTACAATCTAAAAAGTTCGCATATTCATTTTCGTCATTTATTTTAGTTTTGTCAATTTCACTATTTATGTTTATTCAACCGAATTCAATAGATCAAAGAGTGTTTTCGGTTATTGCAATTGATGTTAATCCAAGTGTAGTTTTAGAATTAAATGATGAAGACAAGGTAATAAATGTAATTATGAAAAATGAGGATGCAATTATCATCGTTGGCGATATGGATTTAATAAATGTTGACTATAATATTGCAGTAAATGCTTTAATAGGTTCTATGGTAGCCAATGGTTATCTAGATGAATTTAAAAATTCTGTTTTAATTTCCATTAGAAGTGATGATATGATACATGAAGATGAATTAAAGACTGAAGTAACTCAAGCAGTTTACAACTATTTAAGTAATAGTGCTATCAATGGTTCTATTATTACTCAGGAATATTCAGAAGACGATGCCATAAAATTACTTGCAGAAAGATTAGGTATATCAGAGGCAAAAGCAGAACTTATCTTTGAGATTACAATGCTAGATCCGCGAGTTACTGTGGAGGAATTAGCACTGTTATCAATTAATGACTTAAACGTGTACTTAGAATCAAAAAATTATTCTATAGACAAGATTGATAAAGTTGGAAAAGCTAGTGAACTAGAGTATCTCTCTGAGAATGAAGCATTTCAAATAGCATTGACAGAGCTAGGTATAGATGAAATCAATATTACAGAGTATGAAATTGAATTGGAGCAAGAAGATGGAGTTATGGTTTACGAACTAAAAATTAAAACGATATCAGGAGATTTTGAAGTACTTGTAAATGCTAAAGATGGAACAATCGTAGTTGAAAACGAGAATGATGAAGATGATGAAGATGATGAAGATGATGATCAACTTCCAACCGAAGTTTTAAGTGAGTCAGAAGTATTGAGTCTTGTTCTATTAGAATTAGGGATTGTAGAAAGTGAAATCACTGATTTAGAAATTGAGCAAGATCAAGATGGTGGTATATATTTCTATGAAATCGAATTTGAATATCAAGATCAAAGTTATAAACTAGATGTAGATGCAATAAGTGGAAATATATTAACCAATTCACAAGATGAGACAGGCTATGATTACAAAGATGATGATGATGACAAAGAAGAAGATGATGAGGACGATGAAGATTAACTAGAGTAATATCATGTAGAAGTATTGAATGAAGAGAAATAAAAAGAACACATCAAATTGTGTTCTTTTTTTTCAGAGTTCAAGTAAATCTATTGTTCAGATAATAATCCCCTTATTCAGATTATTTCTCATTATTTAGGTTAATGAAATAAACTAAAACTATGATAACATTTAAGTAAGAGTGTTTTTAGGAGGAGTGTTTTTATGGAAAAATTTGATAAAATCACAAAAATTAAGGTTTCTGTCTTCTTTATTTATTTCGTTTCTTTCTTTTTACCGATATATTCACAAGTAATTTGGGGAAGTGAGTTTAAAGTTTCTATTTCTGAATTAGGTGCAGGGACTTTCTTTGTTGTTTTCTTTTTTGTATTAATTACTGCAATAGTCATTATGGAATTTATTAATAAGCAGTATGTTAATTATATCTATTTATTCACTGTGGGTTCTATGTTTTTGCTATTGTTAACTCTGCTATTCCTCAAAGATAGTGTATCCACTCTAAGGTTTACATGGTATTTCCACTTTATTCTTATTGGAGTACTTGTATTTGCACATTTTAACGAAAGTCTAACTCTCAAATTTTTCGACAAAATTATTCTATATACAAAAAAATATGCGAGTAAGGTGATGAAATATATCAAGCAGAAAAATGAAATTCGAAAAGAGAATAAATTATCTAAAAACTTAATTATTCAAGATGATGTTCTAAATGAGGAGGGACGAGTATGAAACAAATGATATTTTTAGTAGGACTTTTTATCCTGACTTTAGCCCTATCAGGGTGTAATATTGTTTCATCTGATGAAGCAATATTTAGTAAGTACTGTGAGGAGTTCCCAAATGATGAGGGTTGTATAATTGATGGGAATCCATCAGGAGTAATTATAATTGATAGTATGTCATGTTCCGAAGGATACATATTACAGGATAATGCATGTGTCACATTGAATGATGTCCCTTCTGACATTCTGAATTGTGATTCAGGACAGCATAAAGAAGATGAACTTTGTGTTCCTGATGAAGTTGATGTCATCTGTGAAGAAGACTTAATTTTGAATAATGGTAGTTGTGTTAGTAGCTGTGAACTATCAATAGAGGATATTAACTACTTTCCTTGCTTTAGTGAATGTAATATTGAGTTTCCTTGTACCCACCTAAAACTTGTTCTTGCTGAAGAAAATAGTTTTTTCAGTAGTTTTGTGATGTGGGTTCAAAGTACTGAAATGAATGGTTCAACTGAGTTTGAATTGCATTATGTATTAAGTGGAGAAACAGAAAGTGTTATTAGCAATGGGGGGACAAAATTATGGTGTTCTCCGCATATGGTGGGTTGTGAAGACCTCTATAAGGCTAACTTTTTCATTACAAATACAACAGGTGAACGAAGTTATATATTTGAGTTTTGGTACGATGCAAATTGGTATACGAAAGTTCACAAAATTCGTTATGACGTATGGAATGCTGAAACAAATGAATATGATAGTATTGATGCAGGGATTCTTGCCTTTTATTTAGAAAATACTTTTGGTACAGACTAATTGAATTTGTAAAAATCTAAATAATCCTAGAATTAAATGTTCACAGAATTTAATTTAGAAAAAAAGCAGTACTCGTATGATTTAGAGTACTGCTTTTTTTGGTTTTGTAATAAATAAGGACATTAATAAAGTACTGAAGGTAAATGCAATCATTCCGATGATAGCTATAGTATACCTTCCTGTATTGTCAAAAGCAATCGCGAATGGAAGAGGTCCAAGAGCACTCCCAAGTACCATAAATACAGTAGCAGCTCCACGGATACTTCCAAGATGTTTTCTTCCAAAGTAATTTGGCCAAATAACATTTGTTGTTAAGGATTGCACAGCAACAGCGAATCCGTAAAAGATTATAAATCCTATTGCAGTGGCTGCATTTGTAATTCCAAATATTAGGAATATCATACTTAGAATTGTCATTGCAAGTGTTGATGTTAAAATGTGTCTATCAGGATATCGATCTACAATTAATTTTGAAACCAACGGCATGATAAAAGCGGGTAGTGCCATAAAACCTAAAACCCATGCAGCTGTCTCATTACTGATATTTCTTAAATCCATTATTGTAAAGAAATGAAACGCTAAAGCGGTGCTAAACATAGCGGGAATCATACTGATCATACCAACAAACCAAAATTCTTTACGCTTAACAGCCTCGACCAATGAAAAACTATTTTTATCCATTTCCTGTAATGCTTTTTCAATGTTTTCCTTAGAGGAAGGTAAACCATTTTCCATTGTAATACCAATATCTTCTGGTTTATTTGATGAAAACAAGACAACAATCGGAACAAAACCTATAATGAGAATTAATCCCCAAACTCGCCAAGCATTCTCCCAACCTATGACTGTTATCATCCATAGATTTAGCGATGGTACAACAAGCATCGCTAAAAGACCACCAATCGTTGCAAGACTAATTGCGAAAGCACGTTTCTTTTCAAACCATTGTGGCACTAAGGTGCTAGGTATTAAGGTCATTGAACCTTGTCCAAAATATCTTAGTAGAATAAATCCAAAGAACATCATATAAATACTTGAAACAAAACTATTGTAGAATGTTGTAATTCCTAACATAATTGTAACGAAAATTAGAGTTTTTCGTACACCAAATTTATCAATAGCTTTTCCCATAAAAATAAGACTTAGCCCACTTATTATTGTTGCAATACTATATGCTGATGAAATTAGTGTGCTAGAGAAACCAAACTCCTCTTTATAAACATTAATAAAGACGCTAATTGAATATGTTTGCCCAGGTGCACTCAAAAAGAATGTCATAGCACTCAATACAACTATGACCCATCCATAATAAAATCCTTTATTTAATTTATGTACAATTACATCCATTTTAATCACTCCAAATCTATGCGATTATAGCATAAATTTGAATGTAATAAAAGGATATTGGTTATTAAAGTTTCATTTGTATCTAATTTGGACCATACTCAATAAGGTGGTATAATTAAAATTAGAAATGATAAAACAAAAATCAATTGTTACAAACAGTATGATAAGGAGAAAGTAGATATGGATAAAAAGAAATTTAAACCAGTATCTGTTGAACTAGAAAAAGGAAAAATATACTATTGGTGTCAATGTGGTAACACTAAGACGGAACCTTTTTGTGATGGTTCTCATAAAGGATACTTTTGCGAACCATTGTTAGTGACAGTAAAAGAAAATGTTACAAAAAAATTATGTACTTGTAAAAATTCAAACAATAAACCGTTTTGTGATGGAACGCATAAGAAATTATAAAAAAATAACTACCAATTGGTAGTTATTTTAATTACTCGCTGTCTTTTTGTTTAATTGATTCAACTTCTAAAATTTCTTCTTGATCTTCAGCTACTTCAACTTCCTCTTTTACAGCTACAACAGATAAAACTACCTCATCTAAATCATTCAGTAATTTAACACCTTCAGGCACAATGATGTCAGATACATGTAAAGTATCGTGCTCTTTTAATTCACTAACATCTAAATCAATATGAGATACACCTTTACCAACAGTATACTCCATAGTTACTGAGTCCAATGTTGTATTAATAATTAAACCTTTTTTCTCAACGATTTCTTTATTAAGAAGACTAATTCTAATTTTTGATGTCATTGTTGCGTCTGCAGCTACTTTGATTAAATCAAAGTGTCTAACTAGGTGTTGATTCAAAGGAACCCCTTGAACTTCACCAATATAAACGATATGAGTTTTTCCATCAAGAGTTACTTCAAATGTTTGTGAAGTTCCTTTTTCACGGAAAATATGTGTGAATTCTTGAAGATCTGCAGTAATACTTGTAGACTCTAATCCTCCGCCGTAAA
>JBFFKS010000063.1:0-7461 GCA_041555275.1 Xianfuyuplasma sp.
AGTTCCTATATTGCTATTTCTAAACACTCAATAACTTACAACAACCAACACTCTTATTTATAAAATATAATGAAAGAATTTTCCTTTGTTTTTTTTACATCATTTAAATCAATAATTATTTTATCTAATGAATTTATCAATTTTTTCAGCGTGTTCAACAATGCTTTTTGCGTAATCTTTAGTTACTTCTTGTTTCATTTTATACATATCATCATCTGCTTGTTTCATGAGTTGATAAATATTAAGTTTATTTTGGTCATCATAGGCTAATCCAATTGATACGCTAATCTTTTCTAATAACATTTCACTCTTACATAAATCTAGTATTTTTTGTTTTAACTGTTCTGTTTTTTCAAGTGTTGTGTTTTCCAATACGATTAGGAATTCATCCCCACCAATTCTAGCTACTTCCTTTAATTGTACACCTTCTAGTGCTTTCATCATGTTGTTGGCTAAGGTTTTAAGTAGGTAGTCTCCTCTTTCATGTCCTAGATAGTCGTTATTCACTTTTAGTCCATTTAAATCTAAGGATAACACTCCTAATTTTGTTTTGTCTTTATATGTTTCTAATTTGTTTTCAATGTAGTTACGATTGTTTAGACCAGTCATTTGATCAATATTGCTTAATCTGTTTAATTCTCTTAATAATGTAAATACTTGTGTTTCATCATAAATCAAAATCATATATCCAAAATCATTCATCCCTTTTAAAGAGAATTTTTTCTCTCTGATATGTAATTGATCTTTGTTTGTAGAAACATCGCTATTCACTTCGTATTCTGTATAAAATACAACTAAGTTTTCTAATTCAGTTATTAATTTACCAAGTTCTTTTCCTATAAAATCATCTGGATTTATTTGGTATTTATCTAATAATAATTGAGATATTTCAACAACTCTTTTTTGTGAGTCTGTTAATATATACATTTCTCTCATATTAGTAAGTATATTACCTCTCCCTGAAGTTCTTAGATTGAATATCATATCCTTACGATAGATTACCAAATAAAGTGCAAATACAACTATAACCAAACTTACATAGGTTAAATCTACACTTGATTTAAGAACTGTTAGTTGCATAATATTAAAGAAAAGTACAATTATAATGCTATAAGTCATTGTTTTGGAAATTGCACTATAATGTCTAATATTTTTATTTTTTCTTAAAAATACAAACAAGTACACAATAGCGGCAAATAAGACTACATAAGTGATTAGTAAATGATATATAAATAATGGACCATTATCAGCTGTATACAATCCTTCAAATGACACCAAATCAGAAGGCTCTAGTTTAATTATAAACTTTGTATATATGTTTGTAATCGCAACAAAATACTCAACAATAAATAAAAGTGCCAGGATATATATTTGCCATTTTGCCATCTTTTTTTCCACATAGTTGTATATTGTGCATAGCATAAATGCACTTAATAAAAACTTGATTGGATATGTTAATAAATGAGCGTAATAAACAACAGTCATGTTAGTGGTAAATCTCTCAATAAAGACAATAAACGTCCAAACAAACGTTGTATTTATTAAAAATTTAAGACATCTGTATTTTGATTTTTCACTAGTTCCAAATAAACTTATTAATGGAATTATTGAAATAAAACCTACAACTAATAATAAAATATTCAATACTAAATCCATACGTCACCTCTATCTTTTTACTATCAATACTATAATTCAAAAAGAACACTATTGCTAGTGTTCTTTTTTTTATTTAGTCATTAGATTATTCTTGAAGAGTTTCTTCAATAACCTCTTCTAGTTCTAAACCTTCTAAATCTTCATCTTCATTTTTTTGGACAATAGCTATTGTGGCAACTTTGTGACCTTCATTTAATTTAATTAAACGTACACCTTGTGTTGAACGTTTAGACGTAGCTATTTGTTCAATAGGCAACCTAATAATCATTCCTTTTGTAGTAGTGATAATTAAATCCTCGTCTCCTTCGACACTTCTAAGTTTGGCAAGTTGTCCGTTCTTCTCTGTGATATTTAATGTTTTAACACCTTTTCCACCACGATTTTGCTGACGATATTCTGTCACAACAGTTCTTTTACCATATCCATTTTCTGTTACTACAAGAATTTCATTTCTATCTTCAGTTACAATCGTAAATCCAATAACTTGGTCTTGTTCTGCTAATAAAATTCCTCTTACTCCCGATGCGACACGTCCCATAGCACGTGCTGTCGTTTCATGGAAACGGATTGCTTTACCATTTGATGCACCTATAATAACATCACGGTTACCATCTGTTAACCTAACAGCAAGTAATTCATCATCTTCACGTAAGTTAATTGCTTTTATTCCTGTTGTTCTAATGTTTTTAAAATCAGATACACTTGTACGTTTTACTATTCCTCCTTTTGTTACAAAGAATAAGTAATCGTCACTATCGAAGTCTTTGATGTTAGCTACTGCAGCCAAATCTTCTCCTTCATCTAAATTTAATAGATTAACAATTGGTAATCCTTTAGATGCACGACCATAGTTAGGTACTTTGTATCCTTTCATTTTATAAACACGACCCTTGGTTGTAAAGAACAATATAAAGTCATGAGTCGATGTATTGATTAAGTGTTCAATAACATCATCCTCATTAATTTTCATACCTTTCATCCCTTTACCGCCACGATTTTGGGTTTTGTATATTTCTGTATTCATACGTTTACAGTATCCACTTGAAGTGATTGTTATAATTACATCTTCAACCGGTATTAAATCTTCATCTTCAATATCTAGGTCTAAAGATAAACTGATTTCACTTCGACGATCATCACCATATTTTTCTCTAATCTCAGATAATTGTTCTTTAATCATTTCATATTTTTTATCTTCGTTTGCTAAAACAAACTCTAAGTCTTCAATGGTAGATAACAACTCTTCTAGTTCATTTTCAAGTTTTTCTCTTTCCAACCCACTTAGTCTTCTTAATCTCATTTCAAGGATTGCTTTCACTTGTTCACTAGTTAAACTATATTTTGTCATTAATTGCTCTTCTGTATCATCATAAGAGTTACGAATTGTAGCAATAACTTCATCAATATTATCTAAAGCAATTAAGTATCCATCTAATATATGAGCACGGACTTTGGCGCGTGCTAAATCAAAAATAGTTCTTCTTGTTAATACTTCTATTTGGTGGTTTACATAATGGACAAGTGCTTCTTTTAATGCTAGTACTTTTGGTTGATTATTAACAAGTGCTAACATGTTTATTCCAAATGATGTTTGTAATGGTGTAAATTTATATAAGTTATTTAACGTTACTTCTGCATTTACATCTTTACGTAATTCAATAACAACTCTGATTCCTTTTCGATTTGATTCATCACGTAAATCCGTGATTCCTTCAATTCGTTTTTCTTTTGCAAGTTCTGCTATTTTTTCAATTAGTCTTGATTTGTTCACTTGATAAGGAATTTCAGTTACAATTATTGATTTTTTACCATTTCTTTGTTCCACTATTTCGGTTGTAGCGCGGATTTTAATAGAGCCATTTCCCGTTTCATATGCTGTACGTAAATTTGTCATTCCCATAATTGTTCCACCTGTTGGGAAATCTGGTCCTTTTATGAAGTACATTAGTTCTTCAGTGGTGATTTCTGGATTATCAATATATGCAAGAATTCCATCAATAACTTCACGTAAATTGTGTGGAGGAATATTTGTTGCCATTCCTACTGCAATCCCTGTTGCACCATTTACCAATAAATTGGGATATTTTGATGGTAATACAGTTGGTTCTCTTTCAGATCCATCATAGTTATCTACAAAATCAATTGTATCTTTTTTAATATCAGCAAGCATTTCAGAAGTAATCTTCATCATTTTTGCCTCAGTATAACGCATTGCTGCTGCACCATCTCCATCAATTGAACCAAAGTTACCATGTCCATTTACTAATGGGTAACGGAAACTAAATTGTTGAGCCATTCTTACCATTGCATCATAGATTGCTGTGTCACCATGAGGGTGATATTTCCCCATTACATCCCCAACAATACGTGCTGATTTTTTAAATGCTTTGTCTGGATAAACACCTAACTCATCCATTCCATATAGTATACGTCTATGTACTGGTTTTAGTCCATCACGAACATCTGGTAAAGCTCGCGATACAATTACACTCATGGCATAACTAAGGAATGAAGTTTTCATTTCTGTTGATATATTTATCTCTTTTACATGATCATATATTTGATTGTTTTCTTCCATTGTCTTCATCTCCTAAACGTCCAAGTTTTGTACATAGATTGCATTTTTTTGAATAAATTCTCTTCGTGGAGCAACATCTTCACTCATTAACATACTAAAGACTTCATTGGCATCAATTGCATCTTCTATTGTAACTTGCAATAAAGTTCTTGTTTGTGGATCCATTGTTGTATCCCATAATTGTTCCGCGTTCATTTCTCCAAGTCCTTTGTATCTTTGGATGGTTACTCGTGGTCCAAACTCTTTTAATATGGGTTGTAATTCTTCTTCTATATATGCGTATTTCATTTTTTTACCTTGTTGTACTTTAAATAGTGGTGGTTGCGCTATATAGACATATCCCATCTCTATTAATGGTCTTAAATGTCTAAATATGAACGTTAATAACAATGTTCTAATGTGGGCACCATCTACATCAGCATCGGTCATGATTACAATTTTATGATAACGAGCATCTTTTATATTAAACTCATCACCAATACCGGTTCCAAATGCTTGAATCATTGATAAAATCTCTTTGTTACCTAATATTTTATCCAAACGAGATTTTTCTACGTTCAACACTTTTCCACGTAGTGGTAGAATTGCTTGGAATTCTGAATCTCTTCCTTGCTTCGCACTTCCTCCAGCTGAGTCTCCCTCCACAATGTAAATTTCTGATTTTTTAGGGTCTTTACTACGACAGTCTGCTAATTTTGAGGCAAAACCTAATCCATCAAGTGGTGATTTACGACGAGTAGCTTCACGTGCTTTTTTAGCTGCTAAACGTGCTCTTGAAGCCATTAATGCTTTTTCAATTATGATGCGTGCATCGCCTGGGTTTTCAAGTAAAAATCGTTCTAATCCTTCACTCAAAATTTGTGCTACTATTTTTCGTACTTCAGTTGATCCTAATTTGGATTTTGTTTGTCCTTCAAATTGTGGATCAGGATGTTTTACACTTATAATGCAGGTTAGTCCTTCACGAGTATCTTCACCCACAAAAGCTTCGTCTTTTTTAAAGATGTTATTGTTTCTACCGTAATTATTTAGAACACGCGTTAGCGTCATTCTAAATCCTTCTTCGTGTGTTCCACCTTCAATATTGTTTATATTATTTGTAAAACTAAAGATGCTTTGACGGTATTGTGTATTGTATTGCATTGCAATTTCAACATATATTTTATCAATTTCACCTTCACAATAAATAACTTCTTGATGTAAAACTTCAGTTGAACGATTAAGATATTCGACATATTCCATTATTCCACCTTCATAGTGGTAAGCGTTAAGAACTGGTTCTTTCGATCTATAATCGTTAATTTCAATGTTTATTCCACGGTTTAAGAAGGCCATTTGTTGGACTCTACTACGTAAAATTTCATATTCGTATTCTGTTGTCTCTTTAAAAATGAGAGGATCTGCTTTAAATTCGATAATTGTTCCTGAAATATCTGTAGGACCATGATTAATCAATCCTGTTACTGCAAATCCATATTCGTATCTTTGGGTATATTTTTGCCCATTTTTATGAATTTCTACTTCCATCCATTCACTTAGAGCATTTACTACAGATGCACCAACACCGTGTAATCCTCCGGATACTTTGTAAGAATCATTATCAAATTTACCACCAGCATGTAACGTTGTAAGAATTGTTTCTACAGCAGGCAATCCTGTTTTTGGATGAATGTCCACTGGTATCCCACGTCCATCATCAACTACTCTAATGATGTTTCCTTTTAATATCTCCACAGAAATAACCGATGCAGCACCAGCTAGCGCTTCATCAATTGAGTTATCTACTATTTCCCATACTAAGTGGTGTAATCCTCTTGGACCTGTTGATCCAATGTACATACCTGGTCTTTTTTTAACTGCTTCAAGACCTTCTAAAATTTGAATATTACTCGAATCGTAATTGCCGTTATTATTAGCCATTGTTTTCACTCTCCTGTATATTACCATCTATTACATTGAATAATTGGTAATTATTAATCTTACTTAAGTCGATATTGCTTAAATCTGTTGTTGTTATAAATGTTTGCACTGTGTTTTCAATGTACTCAAGTAAATTGTTTTGTCTTTTTTTGTCTAGTTCACTTAATACATCATCTAGTAATAATATTGGATATTGTTTTTTATACTCATATATAAAATCAATTAAAGCTAATTTTACTGCCAAAACCGCTGTTCTTTGTTCTCCTTGGGAAGAATGTGATTTAATAAAAAAATTATCGAGATAAAACTCTACGTCATCTCTGTGAATACCAAGAGATGTTGTTCCGGTAATAACATCATACTGATATTTACGGATATATTCTTCTTTAAAGTTCTTAATGAGTGATGGTATGTACTCAATTTTAAAATTATGATCGGTAGAAGATAGGGTTTTGTAGTGCTTATTAGCATAATCCGCAACTTTATTAATAAACTCAATACGCTGCATAAGAATTGATTCTTGATACCCTATTAATTGATCTGTAATAACATCCAGTAACATATAATCTTTTGAGTTTTTCTTTTGCATTGATTTTAAAAGATCATTTCTTTGTTTCAAAACTTTTCGATAATTTTGAAGATTGTAAATGTATTCTTTTGATATTTGTCCTATTTCTAAATCGAGAAATTTACGCCTAGTTTTAGGATTTCCCTTTATTAAATCTAAATCCTCTGGAGCAAACATAACTACATTGAGATTTCCAATATATTCACTTAACTTCTCTAACTCTGTTTGGTTATATTTTGCTTTTTTACCAAGTTTTGACACAATGATATCTAATTGTATATCTTTGTTGTTTAAATTGATTAGGGCATTGATTTTGGCGTACTCAGTGTCAAAATGTATGAGGTCGCTGTCTTTAAACACTTTGTGAGACTTTGTAAATGCTAAGACAAAGATGGATTCAAGGATACTTGTTTTTCCTTGAGCATTTTTGCCAATAAAAATATTAGTACTTTTACTGAACTCTATTGATTGCTTTTTATAGTTGCGGAAATTCGTCAAATTTAAGTTTTTGATGTACATTAATTTGAAATGCGGTAGACACCCGTGCCTTTAACTAAAACTTTATCTCCTGGATATAGTTTTTTACCATGGTCAAGGCTTCCTGGGCAGACTGTTTTGTCATTTGAACGGCCATTTCAAGTTCTGCCGAGTTTGCAGAAGAAGAGGAGACCGCACCTGTTACGATAATCTGGGCCCCATCCACTCTTCCGGTCAGGCTGGTGGCAATGGGCAGCAGCAT
>JBFFKS010000064.1:0-7408 GCA_041555275.1 Xianfuyuplasma sp.
GGCAAGAAGTTTCATATGAAGTTACTGTTGAAGAAGATGGATTGTACGATTTAACAATTCATTATGCCAATTATAAAACTGATTTTGAAGTCTTTCGATCAATAAAAATTGATGGTGAAATTCCGTTTAGAGAATTTTCATCATATGGAATCCCTCATACTCCAACAAACTGGGACAACCATACTTTTGGACAAGAAGATGGCGACCCATATAAAGTATTCTTAACTGCAGGAACACATACCATTACGTTCCGTGCAGAAAAAGTAGAATTAAGCAGATATTTAAGAGATATTCAATTAATGATTGATCATATTAACCAGTTCGCATTGGAAATTATTAAAATTACTGGGAAAGATATCGATCGTGATAGAACATGGGAATTAACAAAGTTTATTCCAAGTACAGAGTTATACTTAACTGCCTATAATACGATAGTAAAATATATTGTTGTTGAGTTAAGTCAATATAGCGAAAAAGAAGATTTAAGTGCTACACTTTCTTATCTAAAGAAAGCAGTAGTTGAATTTGAAAAAATGTTAGAAAAACCGGATGAATTACCACTCTATTTAAACAACTTATATAGTGGAAGTAGTAGTGTTACATTACTACTAGGAGATAGTTTAGAAAATGTCGCAAATCAGCAACTATATTTAGATTCAGTTATTGTTTCAAATAACGGTGAATATGGTCCTGCAAAAGCGAATATATTTAAACGTACATGGAGTACAGTCGCAGGATTTGTAAGTAGCTACACTACAGACAAATTTAACATCGAAAATGATGAAGATGCCATTGACGTATGGGTAAATAGACCAATCACATATGTAGATATTATGCAAAAAATGGTTGATTCAACTTATACTGCTGATACTGGGATTAAGGTAAAAATTAGTGTTATGCCAGATGCGACTAAATTAATTTTGGCAAATAGTGCAGGAAACACACCTGATGTTGCTTTAGGATTGGCTGCATATATGCCATTTGATTTAGCTATTCGTGGTGCGTTGCAAGATTTGACAGAGTTTGATGATTTTTGGGAATACTCAAATAACTTTACACCAGGTGCACTAATTCCATATATCTTAGAAGATGGTGTTTATGCCGTTCCAGAGACATTAGCGTTTAATGCTCTTGTATATCGTAAAGATGTATTTAGATCACTAGAGCTAGACGTTCCTGATACTTGGGAAGATGTAATTGGAATTTTACCAAAACTTCAGAGATATGATATGAATTTTTACTACCCAACAAGTGGTGGAACTTCACTAAAATGGTTCTTTCAAACATCACCTTTGATTTATCAAAATGGTGGTACTTTATATAGTGAAGATGGTTTAACTACAACCATTAATAGTGAAGAATCATTCCAAGGATTAAAATTACTAGGCGAGTTATATACAACCCACAGTTTGCCAGAACAAGTACCAATATTTTATAACTCATTTAGATACAATAAGTTACCGGTAGGTATTATTGATTTTGACACATATATGCAACTTAAAAATGCAGCACCTGAATTGGTTGGACAATGGGGCATTGCTCCTTATCCAGGTACGCTCAATGAGGATACAGGCGAAATTGAACGCTGGTACATTGGAAATGGTACTGCAGGTATTATGTTTAAAAACAGTGATAATAAAGATGGAGCATGGGGCTTCTTAAAATGGTGGATGAGTACAGAAACGCAAACAGAATTTGCGTATACACTCCAATCTACTTATGGTCCTGAATTCTTATGGTTAAGTGGTAACTTAGAAGCTGTTGAAAATACTCCACTTGATAATGATGATAAACAAATTATTTTATCACAAATTAAGTGGCTTAGAGATGTCCCAAGAACACCGGGGCAATATATGTTAGAACGTGGATTAAGCGATATATGGAATACGGTAACATTTGATGGTGTTCCTGTAAGGGTAGCGATTGATAGACAAGTCGTTATCATTAATCGTGAAATAAAACGTAAAATGATTGAATTTGGCTATCTAGATAGTGAAGGAAACGTCTTGGAAGTGTATACAATAAGAGACGTTGATTGGGTTCAAGAACAAATGGACAAAGCGAAAGATGGTGATCAGTGATGGCAGATACAATGACATTAAAGCCTACTGAGTTTGGTGCAACACCTGAAGAGTTAGCAAGACAACGTAAAAGAGACCGTCGTGCTGATAAACTATCAACATTCTTCTTATTACTTCCATATATGCTTTTGTTCTCAACATTTATCATTATTCCAGTACTTGTCTCAATGTTACTCTCATTTACCTATTATGATTTAATACAACCTCCAAAACTTGCCGATTTATATGGTATGTATAACTATGTAATGTTAATTACTCAAGATGAAAATTTCTTGAAATATGTTATACCTAATACCATAAAATATTCAGTTATTGTTGGACCAGGAGGATATCTATTATCTTTCATAATGGCATGGATGTTATCACAAATTCAAGCAACACCACGTAAATGGATATCGCTCGCATTATACACTCCTAGTATGGTTGGGGGAGTATTTATAAGTGTTGTATGGCGAACCATGTTTAGTGGAGACAATAACGGTTATATCAATTCAATCTTATTAAAACAAGGCTTTATCGATGAAGCGATTCAGTTTCTACAAAGCCCAGAATATTTATTAAACATTATGATTTTTGTAACTTTATGGGGATCAATGGGGATTGGATTCTTAGCAATGTTAGCTGGTTTACTAAATGTTGATAAAACATTATATGAAGCTGCACTTGTTGATGGAATCAAAAATAGATTCCAAGAAATTATTTACATAACAATTCCACAAATGAAACCACAAATGTTATTCGGTGCCGTAATGGCAATCGTAGGAGCATTTAATAGTGGATACATAGGTGTAGCATTATCGGGAGCAAATCCTACACCACAGTATTCAGGACAATTAATAATAAATCACATCGATGATTACGGATTTATCCGTTATGAGATGGGATATGCAGCAGCAATCAGCGTTGTTTTACTAGTAGTAGTATTCATATTTAGCCGAGTTGCTTATGCATTATTCGGAGAAAAGGACTAGGTGATATCATGAGTATAAAAGCGATGAATGTCAACCCTAAAAAGTTTGATAGAACACAACTAAAATTCTATGCAATTTTAGTTCCTCTAGCAGTCTTTATGATTATGCCTGTAGTCTACATTTTCTCACAAGCATTAAAACCATTAGACGAACTATTTATGTTCCCACCAAGATTTTTTGTTCAAAAACCAACATTAAAAAACTTCTCAGATTTATTCAGAGCAGCATCAAGTACTGGTGTTCCTATGATGCGATATTTGGTTAACTCAATATTAGTTACTGTAACAGCCATTTTCGCAACAATAGTTATTACTACAAGTACAGGATATGCGCTAAGTAAAAAAACATTTAAAGCAAAAAAAGCTTTATTTAGTATTAACCAAACAGCATTAATGTTCGTAGCTGTTGCCGTTGCAATTCCAAGGTACTTAATTATCGATGCAATCGGATTAAATGACACATTTTGGGTTCATATTATTCCGTATCTAGCAATGCCTGTAGGACTATTCCTAGTGAAGCAATTTATTGATCAGGTACCAGATGAATTAATCGAAGCAGCAAAAATCGATGGAGCGAACGATTTGAACATTATCTTTAAAATAATTATTCCGTTAATTAAACCAGCGTTAGCAACTGTCTCAATTCTTACATTCCAAATGATTTGGAACAGTACAGAAAGTAGTAATATCTATATTATTACTGAGACGAAAAAGACTTTTGCATTTTACTTAACAACGCTAACAGCAAACCAAGCAGTAAGTATTGCTGGTGCAGGTATGGCAGCTGCAGCAGGATTAATCATGTTTTTACCAAACCTAGTTATATTCGTTGTTATGCAAAGTCGTGTAATGGATACAATGAGTCATTCAGGTATTAAATAATGAAATTATATAGTAGATTAATCATACTATTTGCCATATTCGCTCTCTTGATGACAACGACAGTACAAGAAAGAGAAACTGTACATGCATCAAGTGCAACAACTTATACTACAACATTCAATAGAAAAGGATTCTTTGTCGTTACACAAGATGCTTACTTACCAGACAGAACAATTCTTAATCTAGGATTAGATAAACCAAATGATCTTCATATTGGGAATGAAGGATACATTTATGTTGCCGACACAGGAAATCAACGTATTGTAGTCTATGATCCTGATTTAGGAGAAGTAGTAGATGAAATAACATACGAAGGATTTAGTACACCAAAAGGTATCTTCATTACAGAAGATAATCACTTATATGTAGCTGATTCAGCAGCAGAAAAAGTATTTCAGTTTGACTTAAGTACACCGGATAATGACTTCATGAAAGAATATGTTAAACCTACTTCAGTTAGTTTTGAGGCTACAAGTTTTAATCCTAAAAAAGTAGCTGTTGATAAACAAGATAATTTATATATTATTGCCGAAGGTGTATTTGATGGAATCATTCAAATGACTGCAGAGAATTTCTTTGATGGTTATTTTGCAACAAACAAAGTTGTTTTAACACCTGTTCAAAGATTTCAAAATCTGATTTTTACAGATAAACAACTAGAACAACTAGTAAACCGTGATCCAGGATCATTTAGTAATGTTTATGTGGATAAAAATGGTATCAAGTATTCAACATCACATGGTACTGGATTAAGCAATCTAAAAAAACATAATACAAACGGTTCAAGTAGTATTGATACAGATTATGGTGTTGACTTGGCACTCGTAGATACTTATACAGACGAAAATGGTATTATTTATGCAGCTAGTAGTTATGGTTACATTTTTGTCTTTAGTAGTGAAGGTTCATTTATTTTCTCATTTGGAACCGGAGAACAAGGACAAGATGTATCTGGTATTTATAGTAACTTAGTAAGTATTGCAGTTGATGATGAAGGACGTATCTGGACATTAGATGAAGAAAAAGCATTTATTCAAAGTTACATACCTACAGATTACTCAACAACAATTTACGAAGCATTAAATTTATATCAAAATGGTAAATACGCAGAAGCCGTTGAGTCATGGGAAGAAGTATTAAAACTGAATCAATTAAGTGTAATTGCCCATAATGAAATTGGTAGAAACCTATTTAGCCAAGGATTTTATGAAGAAAGTATGGAACATTTTGAACTTGCTGGTAGCAGATATCTATATCAACTAGCATATTGGGAAGTAAGAAATGTTGGCATTCAACAAAACTTACCAGTTTTCTTATTAGGATTTATTGGGTTTATGTTTGTATATGGTATTGTGAGACTTACAAATAAAAAATACCAATATCTAACAGCTCCAGTTAACGCTGTTAAGAAGTTAAACAATATAAAAATTATAAACGACTTTACATTCCAATTTGCCTTTCTAAAACATCCTTTAGACAGTTTCTATATTTTAAAGAAAAAAGCTAGGGGTAGTTATAAGGGTGCAATCATGATATTCACATTGTTCTTCTTTGTGTATATGATTTTTATGACAAGCAAAGGATTTATTTATCAGTTTGTAGAAGCTGCAGATATGGATCTTGGTGCGATTATACTTGGATTCTTTAGTATATTTATCCTATTTGTCGTAAGTAATTATTTAGTAACATCAATTAATGATGGAGAAGGAACAATAGGAGAAGTGTTTAAAGGAGTAATATACTCTTTATTCCCAATAACAGTCGCTTATGCTTTAACTACGTTCTTATCTTATTATGTTACATATAATGAATTGATTGTCTTACAATTGATTGTTTTAACAGGTACAGGATGGACAGCATTGCTTATTTTCCTTGCGATTCAAGAATTACATAATTATACAATTAGAGAAACGATAAAAAGTTTGTTAATGACATTCTTGTTTATGGCGATTGCAGGTATCTTATTTGCATTCATTCAAATAATGGGAGATCAGTTAATTGAATTTATTGTCGCATTAGTGAAGGAGGCGTTTAGACATGTCTTTAATTAAAACAATCGGATTTAAGATTGCAATACTTGCATTAATTGTTGGTTCATTTTATGCAGTTAGAGCAGTCTACGTTCCTACAAATAGAGATACGCACTTACCTCCAGATACTGTAACAGAGTTTATTGAAGAACCAACAGAAATGCAGTTATTAAAAGAAACTGATAACTTCCGTTATTACTTTAGAGATTCTAGAGATACACTTGCAATTTATGATAAACGTAACGGATATACATGGATGACAGGAACTGATTTAGAATTTTCAAAAGACATTAAAGATGAATGTGATGATATTGCAGATGAGTATGAAGATCAATATTTGAATTTAGATCCATTACTCTTTGGTGACTTTACATTCTTTAATGGTGATGAAACGACTGGTCTTACTGAAAGTTCATATAAAGTAAGCAATGAAAAACTCTATCTTGAAGTAAAAGATTTAGAAGATGGACATACAGAGGATAGTGTTTCGTTCACTGTAAATGACTTAAAACTTATTATTGGACGTACCTACAGATTAAGCTTTAAACTAGATGCATTAGCAGATAAAAATGTTCGTGTTATTTTAGGTAATGTAGTAGATGAATTACTACTTGTTGTTAGCCCTGAAGATGCAGAGTACAATGAATACACATATGAATTTACAATGGTAGAAAACTTAACTAGCACTACGTTAGAGTTCCTTGTAGGGAATGTTAATAATGATTTAGTGGAAACGACAGTTTATATTGAAGACATCAGCCTAGTAGAATTAATTGGGGAAGATGTTGTTGTTGATTCAGAACAATTAGTTCGTGGTAACTTTGATTTACTTGAAAGTGAACTAACAGTGACTGAAGAAGATTTACTTGATGTGTGTGTGCCTATTGAAGCAAAACTAAATACAACATTTACAGGTTTTGCTAATAGTTTACTTACCATCGAATATTATGACGTTGCAAAAAGTGTTAAACGCCTTTCAAGTGCATCTCGTGTTGATGTTAAAAGCGAACTTGTTATGGTAAATAACGATGATTCACATTATCGTTTAGATATTGATTTCAGAAAACTTGATATCGAAATAAGTGTCCATATTTATTTAGATGATGATGGAATTGAATTTGAAGTGCGTGATGATGAAGTTTACATTGAAGAAAAAGAAGATAGAACTGATATATTGGCAGGAATTATTCTTGCACCTTTCTTAGGAGCAAGTGGTGGAGCATATGAAGAGTTTGATGTAAATGAACTTGATTATGCAGATGATCCAACCTTTAAATATAGAGTTCCTGGATATACACTGGTTCCTGATGGAAGCGGAACTTTAATTAGATTTAATGATAATGATGTTAAATTAGATTACTATAAAGGTGATGTGTACGGAAGTGATCCTTCGTTAAATCTAAGTTACTATGATGTTGCGAATGATTATGTTCCATTCAAACAAC
>JBFFKS010000065.1:0-7406 GCA_041555275.1 Xianfuyuplasma sp.
AACACCAACTAATCTGGAATTCCTTGTTACAGGTCATTTACGAAGTGAAGGAATCATCAAAAAAGTGGAAGATATTAAGTCAATAAGCATCGATTTAGAGGGACATAGATGTGAGGTATTATTGCCAAAAGAATTCGTACCTGATACTTCGAAAAGAGCCAAAATTCTTTCGAGTGCCTGTGGAAGCAGTACAAATATAAACAAAGAAGACATTAAAAACATCATTGTAAATAGCGACTATACATTTTCACTTAAAAGAATCTTTGAAGAAGTTAGTGGTTTTAACAAAGAGTCCATCTTATTCAAAGAAACAGGTGGCGTTCATAGTGTAAAATTAATCTATGATGATAAAGAGCTATTTATCGAGGATATCGGAAGACATAATGCCGTTGATAAAGTTGTAGGTTTTATTCTTAAAAACAATATTTTTACTGATAATAAATATATTATTTCAAGTGGAAGAATTTCATCAGACATATTACTAAAATGTGCGACATCTGGTATTTCGTTAATCGTTTCAAGAAGCGCTCCAACATCATTATGTCTTAACTTAGCAAAAGAGCTTGGGGTAACGGTTTTAGGATTTGCTAGAGGGAATAAAGTTAACATCTATACTCATAATAAAAGAATTGTAAAGGAGTGAGGATATTGAATACTATTTTAGAAAAAGATATGTCACTATTCAAAGATAAAATACAACAATATAAAAATACAAAAGCACCACTTCTACCAGTTCTTCATCTTGCTCAAGATATGTTTAGACATATTCCTGTTGAGATTCAAGAAGTAATTCAAAAAGAGTTTCGTATTTCAAATGCACATATCAATGGTGTAATTTCATTTTACGAGCAATTTTATACAACTCCGACAGGAAAAAATCATATTGGTATTTGTTCCGGAACTTCTTGCCACATTCAAAAATCAAAACTGATTCTTTTAGAACTAGAAAAAATACTAGGAATTAAAGATGGAGAAACAACAAAAGATGGAATGTTCACTATCATCCCTGTAAAGTGTGTTGGGAAATGTGATACTGCACCGAATCTCTTAGTAAATGATGATGTATATGAGAATGTAAGTGTAAGTGATATAAATAATATTATTAACAACCTCAAATAAAATAAAGAAACTAGGAATCCTAGTTTCTTTTTATTCACCACAATCTGTATCAACTAATTTTAATATCTTTAACCCATGATCCAAAACGTCATCTAAAAATGATAAGTTTTCTCTAACTGCCTTCAGACTTCCTGGTAAATTGATGATGAGTGTTCTATTTCGAATCCCCGAGACACCTCTTGAAAGATATGCTCTTTTTGTGATCTTAAAACTTTCAGCTCGTAACATTTCACTTATTCCAGGTACCTCTCTTAGAATAACTTCTTTCGTTGCTTCTGGTGTATTATCTCGAGGTGAAAATCCTGTACCGCCTGTCGTTATAATTAAGTCCACTTTTATTTCATCTGAGAAATAAAGTAGTTTCTTTTTTATTGTCTCTCGGTCATCACTAATGATGACTTTTTCTAATACATTAAAACCTTTATTTGATAAGTGACTTTTTATGTATTCTCCTGAAGTATCTTCTCGTAATCCTCTAACACCTTTATCACTACATGTAATTACAGCTGCATGAAACATAACAATCAGTCCTTTCCTAAGAGATTATTGCTATTTTGTCTCCTTTTTTGACTGTTCCTTCTTTGATTACTTTGGTAAATATTCCTTCTTTAGGCATTACACATTTACCAACCTGTTGTTGGATTGCGCAACCTGAATGACATTCTTTACCTATTTGTGTTACTTCGTGGATTGTTTCACCTATTTGCAATTTTGTCCCCACAGGCAAGGTAAATAATTCTAGTCCTTCTGTTGTAATGTTTTCTGCAAAAGAACCAATGGGCAATATCTTATTTTCATAAATCATTTTTTGATAACTTTCCATAGCCAATAAACTAACTTGTCGATGCCAGTTACCAGCATGAGCGTCTCCTAAAACACCATGATTTATTACTAGTTTGATTTCATCAACAGGATTTTTAACAACACCTTTTTCCAAACTCGTATTTACTGATAGTACACTAGCCATTGTTATCTCTCCTATATTCACCACTTTTACCACCTGTTTTAGATACTAGTTTTACTTCTTTAATTACCATATCTTTATCAATGGCTTTACACATATCATATATTGTTAGTAAAGCAACATTTACGGCGGTTAAAGCCTCCATTTCTACACCGGTTTTTCCGGTTAATGAAACGGTTGATTTAACTGTTAATAAACTAGAATCAATATCGTGACTAAAAGATATATCAACACTAGTAAGCAATAATGGATGACACATAGGAATAATATTAGACGTATTTTTAGCAGCCATGATTCCAGCTACCTGAGATACTGCTAACACATCTCCTTTTTTAATTCCACCATTGATGATTCTATTCAATGTTTCTTTTTTCATATGAATTGATCCTGTTGCTTTGGCTATTCTTAATGTATCACTCTTTTCTGATACATCAACCATTTTAGCGTGACCTTCTTTGTTGATGTGTGATAGTTCCATTATTAACCTCCTATCTTATTCATCGGACGTTTTGATACAACTTGGACTTTATCATTTAAGTTGTGCCCAACATCTTTTGACTTTATTGCTTCTCGTAATCCTTCTAGTATCTCTTCATTTGATTTTGATTTTACAGATATCTCTTTGTTGTGATGCAAACATGGTCTTAAATTACCCTCTGAAGTTAATCTTAGTCGATTACAATCTTCACAGAAATCATGTGATATCGGTGTAATGAATCCTATCTCACCTTGTTTCTCTAGAACAGAATAATACTCTGCAATCGACTCTTTTCTTTTAAACATTAATTGAGGATAATTGTTTAGAACTTCATCTTTGCTTATAAAATACTTATCGTAATCTAAATCAATTTCACCTATAGGCATTAACTCAATAAACCTTACAGAAACATTATATTTATTTACAAATTCTATGAACTCTGGAATTTCTGTATCATTGATACCTCTTAATAAAACTGCATTAATCTTAATTGGTAATAATCCATTTTCTCTTAGTTCTTTGATTAATGAATCATAATCAAGCATACGTTCAGATTTTGTAATATCCAAATATTTTTTCTCGTTTAAGGTGTCTAAACTAAAATTGACTCTAGAGATACCAGCTTCTTTTAACTTATGAACATTCCCAAGAAGCATCGTTCCGTTTGTCGAAATGACAACCTCTTTAATTCCTTTGATATTACTAACTTTTTTAATGAGGTCGTATATTCCTTTTCTTACAAGAGGATCTCCCCCTGTAATTCTAACTTTAGTTATTCCTGTTTTTACTGCTTCTGTTACAATTTGGACAATCTCCTCATCGCGTAATATTTCATCACGTGATATTTTAGTTACACCATCAGGCATACAGTAAAAACATCGTAAATTACAGCGATCAGTTACTGAAATTCTTAAGTAGTTAATTTCTCTTCCTTGACTGTCTTTCATAATAATTCACCACTATTCTGAATTTCATAGCCACCCAGTTTTTTGAGTTCTTCTTTAAATTCTTCACTTTTTAAAATTCTTGAGAACTCTTTAAATAAAGGTGTTTCCATTATTTCTTTTAATACAATAAAGTCATATTCTTCGGTACCTAAAGCAACAAAATCTAACCCTTTCATAATCGCAACACTCTTGATACCTAGTCCTACATCAAATCGTTCATCTTGTACTCCAGATGCGACTAGAGTATGTGTACTCAACTCAAAGTCATAACCATTTATGTTGTCAGGGTTTATATTTTCTTTTTCTAGTAAGTAATCTAGTAGCATCCTTGTCCCACTGCCACGTTGTCTGTTTACAAAAGAGATACCCTCTTTTGTCAGATCTTTAAGTGAGGTAATTCTTTTGGGATTACCTTTTTTTACGTATAAACCTTGAATTCTACTTACGCCTTTTACTAAAACATATTTATCATCCAAGTATTTTTGGATTAAGAATTTATTATATACGCCGTCCTCATTTAGAATATGAACAGGTGCAATATGACAACCACCGTTTTTCATGGCTAAAACACCACTAAAACTACCAACATGAGAACTTGATAAATAATAATCATTTTCATTCATTAAATCATTTATTTTGTCTAATAAAATATCATGAGAACCGATAACCACAAGTGAATTATCAATATTACCGATATCTTTTAATAATATTATATCTACAATAGTATTTACTTCAAATCCTTCGTTTTGTTTCTCAATTACTAACAACCCATCTGCTTGTACAAGACTCATTGACACTCCAGCTCCTCTATTCAAAGGAGTAGCGACATATTCATTACCAATTCGTCCTAACTTCATTCTTATAAACTCTTTATTTTTTAGTGAAGAGTATATTTTTTTTGTAACTTTTGCTTGAATAACCACAGGGGTTTTTTTGGTTTGATGTAAAAGTAAGTTTAAGATTTTTTTTATGACATATTCAAAAGAGATATATGTCGAAACAGGATATCCTGGAACACCAATTATTGGTGTTTTATTAATCTCGCCAATTATGGTTGGTTTTCCTGGTTTCATACTTATTCCATGAACATATACACTACCATTTTTATCGATTATCTCTTTGGCATAGTCTTTGCTTCCAGCGCTACTTCCAGCGCCAATTAAGACTAAGTCAAATTCTTTTGTTGCGTTTATTATTGTTTCTTCTAAGTCCTTATAATTATCCTTTTGAATTGGTAATATTGTGGGTTCTGAGCCTAGGAGAATGAGCTCATTTCTAAGATAATGTGAGTTTGAATCGATAATTTTTCCTTTATTAATTTCATTGACATTTGATACAATTTCATCTCCAGTTGGGATAATTGCGATTCGTGGTTTTTGAATAACTTTTATACTATCTATACCTGCACTTAATAAAGCAGAAATATCAATCGGTCTAATTTTATGGTTTCTTGGTAAAACAAGATCCCCTTCAACGATATCTTCCCCGATAGGTCTAATATGTTGAAACTGTTTTGCACTTTTGTATAATGTGATAGATCCATCTTTATTAGGAAAGACGTCTTCAATCATGATTACAGTATCATATTGATGTGGAATTTCATTCCCTGTATTTATATATATGAATTCACCTTTTTTAATTATCACTGGTGTGCTTTCAGTTGCATTATAAGTTGCTTCAGATTGTAACGCAATCCCGTCCATTGCAGAGGCATTGTAAAAAGGAGAGGATACTTTTGCATAGACGGCTTCAAAAGTAATCCTATGTAAAGAATCAGTAACTGCTATTGATTCTTTTTTACAAGAATAATCAGCATCACTAATAAGTTTATCTATGATTACATCTACTGTTTTTAAATCTACTGTATTTAGATAAACGTTTCTCTCCATATTAATCCTCCAGTCGATACACCTTCACTTTTTCATTTACGGTAATACCTTCTTTGTATTCATCTATAATGATATATCCATCCGCATTTTGTAAGGAATGAATCATTCCTGATTTTGCAAACAAGGGAGTAGCAATAAAATTGTTTTCATTTTTTGATAGTTTCACTAATTGATACATTCTTCTTCCTGTTACAGAATGAATATTCATATCAACTGTTGCTTCAATATATGGTTTATAATCAATTTTACTTAGATTGTACATTGTTCTCTTTATTTGGTTCAAAAACGTATTAAGGACAAAATATGCACTTGTAGGTTGTCCTGGAAGACCAAAGAACATCTTGTTTTTGTATTTGGCAATGATTGTTGGCTTTCCTGGTTTGATATTTACACCATGGACAAGAATCTCTGCACCCATTTTTTGTAGTACATCATATGTATAGTCTTTCTCTCCAACGCTACTTCCACCACTTGTTATTACGATGTCTGAATCTTTGAACCCAGTAATAATTGAATTCATATATTTGTCAAAGTCATCAATAATAATGGAACTATTGTCTACGACGAAGTTCTTTAATATTAGATAATTTTTAATTGTATAGGTGTTGATGTCTCTAATTTCACCAATTTCTAAATCATCTTTATCATCAACAATTTCATCTCCTGTAGAAATGATTGTTGCCGATAATTTTTCATATACTTCAATTTCCTTGATCCCAACACTTTTCAAAGCCCCAATTACAAGTGGAGTAATTGTCGTATTTTTCTTTACAAGGATAGAATTCTTCTTAATATCACTACCTTTAAGTAGAACATTTTCCCACATTGATGTGCTTTTGTATACGAAAATTTCGTCATTGATTTTTTCTGTATTTTCAATCATTACTACGCTATTAGCATTATTAGGCAAATGTCCTCCTGTAGGGACATAGATTGTGCCTATTTTTGAGGTTTCGTATAATGATTTTTCTCCCATTAAAACCTCACCTTGAAGTTTCAATATTGCTGGTGTTGAGTAGGATGCTAATTGAACACTTCTAAAATCCACAGCGTACCCATCTACAATACTACGGTTAAAGTGAGGAACATCTTCATGAGAAAATACATCACTTGAAGTAACGAAGTTTAAGGAATCCTCAACTTTTATCATTCGCTTTTCAGGACGATAGTTTTTAAAGTTTTCTTTTATAATTTGTAATGTTTCATTGATGGATTTAACTAAGAACATTGTACTCACCTACTTCATATCTTGCTTCTTCTAGTTCTTTAATGAATGTTTCATTATGACTAACGATAATAAATGTTATATCTCTTTTTAGCTTATTAATTAATATTACAAGTTCTCGAATGGAATCAATATCTAGATGTGTTGTTGGTTCATCTAGTAATACGATGTCTGGTGAAAAAATAATAGAGCGTACAATTGAAACCTTCATTTTTTCACCTGATGATAATTTTAAGGCATTTTTATTAAGTAAGTGATCTATCTCTAGTACTTTGGTGTAATCCTTAATGTTCTCTTCGTACTGAGATACATCTTTTTTTCGAATAATGAGCGGATAAATGATATTTTCATGAACCGTTCTATTAAAAATGATTGCTTCTTGTGAATTATAGGTGACTTCACCATTGATTTCTAATGAACCCTCATACTTAATTAGTCCCGCTATCGTTTTAAGCAAAGTTGTTTTCCCTGTTCCGTTTTTACCACTAACTACAGTTATTTTTCCTCGTTCAAAGGAAGCGTCATCAAATTTAAATTTTACTGTTTTTAAATCTACTACTAAGTCTTTTATCTTAATCATAAAAGTCACCTCGAAATCGTGAAACCATCGTGTGAATTAAGAATGCAATAAGTAACAAAATGATACCCATAGCGATGGACATAGAGTATTCTCCCATACTGTTATTTAAAGCGATATATGTGGTCATCACTCTTGTATCACCACGAATATTACCTCCAACAAGCATGACAGCTCCTACTTCACTGATTGCTCTTGAGAAACCAA
>JBFFKS010000066.1:0-7301 GCA_041555275.1 Xianfuyuplasma sp.
ACCTAACATCAGGACATGGAATGTGGACGAGTGTTGGGAATGACACAATTAAAACAAGAAATCTTGTTTTTGCTGATGGACCACATGGTGTTCGAGTATATGAAAATTTACCTGGAACAAAAGGATTTGATGAGGATAAAAAAGCACCAAGTACATTATTCCCAAGTGCAGCTGCGATGGCTTCAACATTTAATCCTGAATTAATCTACGAAGTAGGAAAAACAATCGCGAAAGAGTGTAATCACTACAATGTCGATGTTCTACTAGGTCCTGGTGTAAACCTTAAAAGAAGCCCTCTTGGAGGACGTAATTTTGAATATTATAGTGAAGATCCCTATTTAACAGGAGTCATTGCTACTAATTTTATAAATGGTGTACAGAGTGAAGGTGTTGGGGCTTGTATCAAACACTTTGCACTTAATGAACAAGAAGACCTTAGACGATTTGTTTCTAGTGAAGCTGATGAAAGAACAATCCATGAGTTATATTTATTACCATTTGAAATGGCAATAAAAAATGCAAATCCAAGCTCTATAATGGGATCATACAATAAAGTTAATGGTCATTATGCATGCGAATCAGAATACCTACTGAAAGATGTATTACGAAATCAGTGGGGATATAATGGTCTTGTTATGTCAGATTGGGGTGGCGTTCAAGATAAAGTGAAAAGTATTAAAAATGGAATGAATTTAGAAATGCCTGGTGATTCAGAATTTACAGATGAAGTTAGGAAAGCCTTTAATAATAATGAACTAACAGAAAAAGAACTTGATGATAGTTTATTACCACTATTTGATTTATATGATTATTGTGAGCAAAATCCGAACAAAGGTAAAAAAGCAAACTTCGAAGATAATCATGCATTCGCAAGTAAAGTAAGTGAAGAGGCAATTGTACTGCTAGAAAACGATGGTATTCTACCATTGTCAAAAGGTATAAAAATTGGTGTAATTGGAGATTTCGCACAAAATCCACGTATCAATGGTGGAGGAAGTGCATCTTTGAAATCATATAAAATTGACAAGCCAATTGACGAATTAAATAAACTTTTTACAGTTGAATTTGCTCAAGGGTATAACGATGATCAAACAACTGATAAACTACTCGAAGATGTAAAATTACTAATGGAGAACAATGATACGATCCTATTCTTTACAGGAACAACTCCTAATTTAGAAGTGGAAGGTAAAGATCGTGAACATATGGATATGCCACAAGGTCATATTGATGTATTTAATGTAATCAAAACATTTAATAAAAAAGTAATTGTAATTCTTAGTAATGGTAGTGCATTGAACATTTCACCTTTACTAGGACACAGTAACGCAATTATCGAGGCTTGGTTCTTAGGGAATGCAAATGCGAAACCTCTTGTAGATGTTATAACAGGAATTGTTAACCCAAGTGGGAGACTAAGTGAAACATTTCCAATTCGTATTGAAAATACACCTTTATATGGATTGTTTCCTTCGAAAGAGGACACAGTTAGTTATGTAGGAGATATCGTTAATACTGGATATCGTTATTATGACACACACAAACATGATGTTCGTTATCCTTTTGGATATGGATTAAGTTATAGTGACTTTCGTTATGATTCAATAAGCCTAGATAAAGAAGTACTTACTGACGGAGATTCTTTACAAGTTACTATCCAAGTTACAAATACGAGCCAATTTGATGGATATGAAGTTGTCCAAGTATATGTTCGTGATAAAGAATCTTACTTTTCACGTCCTAATAAAGAACTGAAAGGATTCAAAAAAGTTTACATTAAGGCAAATGAAACTGTAGATGTTTCGATTGAACTAGATGAAAGATCATTTGCGGTTTATAGTTCTGATTTTAAAGACTTTAGAGTCGAAACAGGGTTATTTGATATACTAGTTGGTAAAAATGTGAATGACATACTTCTTGAAGAAACAATTCAGTTCAACTCTAGTAAAAAACTACGTAGTAATCATTCGATTTATCATACGGTTAAATATTTTAAAATTCACAATAAAGAAAAATTTGATTATGTGGTAAAAAAATATCGAGATTTTCCGTGGTTTGAAATAGAAGAGCCGATGATACGTGTATTTAGAAGATTACAAAAAGAATTTAAAATAAATAATGAAGATTTCGAAAACTTACTGAAATCTTTCGTAGAATAGATTTTAAATTCGTAATTGAAAAAGATTTAAAGCCCTAATTATATATTTAATTAGTTCGAAAACGATATCGCATATTTTCGTGATTTATGTTATAATATCTTTACTTTGAATGTTCCTGACATATATTCTTGTTTTTAAAAATAGACTTTGACGGAATGATATTTAAATTAAGTAAAATAGGTATCAAGAACTTTACGAAAAAGTATATATTGATAATGCAATACAAGAACTTAAACGAGGAGATTAAAATGAAAAAGCTATTAATATTAATCACACTACTATTTCTAGTATCTTGCGAAACAGCAGATACCAATAAACCATTAAATTGTGTTGTAGGGTACGAGGAAGTAGAAGGAGTATGTGAAAAAATCGCAGACCCAGACCCAGAACCAAATCCAAACCCGAACACGAATTCTGATGATATAACAGATTATACAGGATTTATCCCTGAAGAAGATGCAACAACGGATAGAAATTTAGTAACAACTGATTGCGCGCATTTAGATAATCTTGGTGATTGGCAGCCAGTTTGGTGTGATGAATTTAATTATACTGGATTACCAGACTCTAGCAAATGGGGTTATGATGTTGGAGGACACGGATGGGGTAATGGAGAAGAACAATATTACACATCAGAAGATGAAGACAACGCTTATGTAGATAACGGATATCTATCAATTACAGCGATTAGAGAATCATTTAATGATAATGCCTATACTAGTGCGAGATTAATTACGAAAAACACTGGTGATTGGCAATATGGTAAAATCGAGGTTTCAGCTAAATTACCTGAAGGAAGAGGAACTTGGCCAGCAATATGGATGTTGCCAACGGATTGGGAATATGGTGGATGGCCAGACTCAGGTGAAATTGATATCATGGAATATGTAGGATATGATCCTGATAACTTTCATGGAACGATTCATACAAAAGCGTTCTATCATTCTATTGGTACACAAATTGGATTTAGCAAATTTTTACCCACTATCGAAGAAGAATTTCATGTATATGAAATCATTTGGGAACCAGCATACATCGCTTGGTATATCGATGGAGTTAGATATGCTAAAATAGAATTTGATCCTGAAGATATCGTTGATATTGAGAACTACAAAGCATGGCCTTTTGACAAAGATTTCCACTTAATTTTGAACATTGCTGTTGGTGGTGGTTGGGGTGGAGCACAAGGTGTTGATACTACAATATGGCCACAATCAATGTTGGTTGATTATGTACGAGTTTACCAAAAAGATTATGTTACAGGAGATACTGAAAATCCAAGTGATGTAACAGAACTACAAGAATACTCTGCTGATCAAAATTCTCTTTATATAGGGTGGAATAAATCAACAGATGATAAATTAGTAAAAGAATATGAAGTTTACCTAGACGATATACTTATTGAGAAAACATCTTTACATAGTTTTTACTTTCAAAATTTACTTCCAACAACAGACTATAAAGTTGGCGTTGTTGCAGTAGATTTTGCTGGAAATAAATCAGTTGTAACAGAAGCAACATTTAGTACTAATGAAGGACCGACAATCAATGAACGAATTGAGGCAGAAGACTATACCACAATGAGTGGTATACAAACCGAACCTACCTCAGATATTGATGGAAATCTAAATGTTGGATGGACAGAAGCTGGAGACTATATGGAGTATGTACTAAAAGTTACAGAAGCAGGTACATATACAGTTGACTTTAGAGTTGCAGGTGAAGGTAGTGGAGAATTTCATTTTGTAAAAAATGGAACAATACTGGATACAATTAATACAACACCTACTGGTGGTTGGCAAAACTGGATAACAATTACATCAGATTCGTTCAACTTAACAGAAGGAACTTATACATTTAAGGTTGATATTCAATCTGGAGGATTTAATTTAAATTATTTCGAATTTAAGAAGGTGGATTAAATGGTAACGATAAAAGATGTTGCACTACGATGTGGATACAGTATTACGACAGTATCAAAAGCATTAAATGACTACTCAGATATTTCAAATAAGACAAAAGCTAAAATTCTAAAACTATGTGATGAAATGGGATATGTCCCAAATCTAAGCGCAAGAAGTTTGGTAACGCAGAAATCGTATACAATCGGTATTATTTTTGAAGAAGTTACTGGAATTGGCTTACAACATCCTTTGTTTTCCAAAGTGCTAGAAAGCTTTAAAAACCATGTAGAGGCTCAAGGGTACGATATCATGTTTTTATCACGTAATATGGGAAAAGAAAATGGATCATACTTACAACATTCTAAACGTAAGCAAGTAGAAGCAATCCTTGTGTTATGTGGAGAGTTTAATAGTAATGAAATGATTGATTTATACAAATCTTCGATTCCTACGGTTGTAATTGATTACAATTTCCCAAAAGTAACAAATGTTACATCAAACAACAAAAAAGGTGTGACAGAAGCTGTAAAGTATTTAGCAGATTTAGGGCACACTAAAATTGCTCATATTTATGGTGGGTTGTATTTAGAAATTGGGCGTCAAAGAAAAGAGTACTTCGAACAAGCTATGAAAAAATTTAATCTTGAATTACACGAGGAATTTATGGTTAGTGGAGCATTTTTTAGCAAAGATGATGGATATAATGCGATGAAAGAATTGCTTTCTCTAGAAGTACAACCAACAGCTATCTTCTGTGCATCAGATATGCTTGCAATCGGAGCAATCCAAGCAATTAATGAAGCTGGTAAAAATGTACCTGATGATTATTCAATTGTTGGTTTTGATGGTATCGATATCGGACAATTAATTCATCCTAGATTGTCAACAATCAAACAAGACACAGAAAAAATGGGTAAAGTTGCTGCAATTCAACTATTGACACAAATTAATGATAAAATCAATCGTCGTATTGATGAGACAATAGAAGTTGATACTTTTATGATTCATGGAGAGTCGACTAAAGTACTAAAATGAAATTAATTAAACATTACGATTTTACAAAAGACAAAGAACTTAATAGAGACGATTGGAATGTTGCAGTAGGGGAAAAATGGTCAAATAACGAGTTACAACACTATGTAGATAAAAAAGAAAATTTATATTTTGATAATGGATTGGTTATAAAGGCAACCTTTGATGGTAAAAATATTGAATCCTCAAGAATCCACACCAAAAATAAATTTAGTTTTAAGTATGGTAAGATAGAAGTTACATTAAAAGTGCCTAAGGGAAAAGGTACTTGGCCAGCCGCATGGATGATGCCAGTGAATAATCTCTATGGACATTGGCCTAGAAGCGGTGAAATTGATATAATGGAACATTGTGGAAATGATTTAAACAAATTGTTTTTATGTATCCATACAAACAAATATAATCATCGAGATGGAGAACAGTACTACCGTGGATTAACTGTCGAAGAAATGACAGATAAGTTTTTTGTGTATGGTCTAGAGTGGACTGAAGACCATATAATATACTACTTAAATAACAAAGAAGTGGGAAGATACACAAAAGGTGAGGATGGCAGAGACACTTCATGGGAAGGTTGGCCATTTGATGATGAGTATTACATAATCTTGAACCTAGCAATGGGTGGCGGTTTTGGAGGAAAAGTTGATATGGATTCATTTCCTCAGGAATACATCATCAAAGAAATCAAAGTATATCAATAAAAAAACGAGATATTTTCACGCTCAATCCCATTAATGTGGGCATAATCAATTAAACAGTAAAAAAAGCACTGAAATTCAGTGCTTTTTAATTTCCAAAAACTAAGGTTACTTCTTTCCATTCTCCAGTAATTTTTCTGTGAGTAATTGAGAATGGATATATCTTTGAGTTAAGCATTTCAATTCTATAATTAAATGTAAAGATGTTTGCAACAATGGTATCATCGTCCGCTTTTGGAACGGCAATAGAATATTTGGTTTGAACTTTGCTGTCTGTAATATATTCTTGATACGTGAACTCACCATTATATATTCCTTCAACACTATTTGAATCTGAATGCATATAGCCTACATTGTTTAATGAAGCACTTAGATCTTTCTTTCCAAGTAAGTTATTTAAAGAAAAAGATACGTCCCAACCTTTTTTGTGGTTACTCCAATCAGTCATCAAATATTCAGATAATAGTATACCAGTTTCATTTGTAGATACATCGGTTTTGACAGACACTTTACTAATGCTATTAAACTCTGAGACAGTTTTTGTTGACAAATCATCGTTCTGATTGATTTCTATTGTGATATGAACTGTATATAAGTCATACTCATCAAACCCTTCTAATGCTTTATAAGTACTGAAAGTTAATATACACAAGCAGTCCTCGTCATAAATTACTTGATCGTTGATTTTTGAATATACTTCAACATCATTTAAGGTTTCTGTATCTATTGAGGGGATAGCATAGTAATTATATCTTTCAATCTTAGTCATTCCTATAATTAAAACCACTATCAACGCAATAATTGCAATTAGCATCTGCTTTTCTATAAATATACCCTTCATTTTTATCCCCCCCCATTTATATATCCTTTAAATATTATACCATATTGTTTTTAGTATATGTACAGGTTGATTATTACCTGTTCGATTATAAAATCTTACAATCATTATAATAAAACAGCCTTTGTTAGCTGTCCTATTTTTGTATTGTCCCCATTAAAGGGATTGAATATGATTTTTTCTCGTTTTTAGAATGTGTTTTCTGTAACTAAATAGCGTTTAATGAAATTTATGATATTTGTATACCTGCCACTAGAATTGTATAAACCAAGCATATCAATTGCTGTATGAACCTCTCTTGAAACGACATTGCGTTCTGAAACAAACGCAGAAATCGTGTCGATTGAAAGTGTCTTTGATGCAAATTCTTTGATTTCTTTAATATCATATTCACCAAGACTACCCTTGTACTTTGAGAAATGTCTTTTAATTTGGTTCTTTTCCTTCATCGATATCCTCATATCATCTTCGTGGAACATATAATATAGTAATAATATTTGAAGTTTAATGCCATTTACACTTTCTCTATACTCTGTAGATAAAGTCGGACTTGTATATTCTTTTTTAGGTTGATATGGTTCTGATTCTACCACTTTTGGAGTTTCTACTTCAAACGCATCATATCTAGGTTGAATTAATGGAATTCCTTTTGTATCATCATCAAATGTAG
>JBFFKS010000067.1:0-7204 GCA_041555275.1 Xianfuyuplasma sp.
AAAAACGTTTTGATTTATAGTATAGACATTTATGAAATAAAATGGTAAGATATTATTAGACTTTGGAGGATTAGCTCAGTTGGGAGAGCACTTGCCTTACAAGCAAGGGGTCATTGGTTCGAGCCCAATATTCTCCACCATTTCGACCCGTATACCGAGGAAATAGCAGATTGGCTTACTACTGCGATATTCTCGGTTTTTTGTTTGTCGAGAAAATGTCGATTTTTGAGCTATTTTCACCCCAATTTGACCCCTAAAAAACATGTTGTTTAAGGGGCTTTTTTCATGGATGGGAAGTGTGTTCGAAGACAAAAATGAAACTAAGGTGAACCTGAAACCAAAAATATAATTTAGAGAAGATTAAAAGTTGACTTTGCCAAATTAATATTATGGAAGAAATATCGTTCATATTGAGGTGCATCAAATAATGACTAAAACATTTAAATCTATTGTTGACATATCATATTACAAGTGATATTATATTTGTATATTTGAATATAATCATATAATGAGGTATTCATGAACGAACTATTTAAAGTACTAGGAGACAAAAACAGGTTAAGAATTGTAAATATCCTTGTTGGCACTTCGGCCTGTGTTTGTGATATTGAAGCATCACTTAAGTTATCTCAAACCAATGTATCACGACATTTGAAGATTCTTAGAGATGCAAATATTGTTGTAAGAGAAAGAAAGGCACAATGGATTTATTATTCTTTACATGACTCATTTTTAGAGTACAAGGGACTTATGAGTGATTTAAAAGTTGAATTTACTAAGGAAAATTATAAAAATGACATTAAAGAAAGAGATTTGTATATAGAGAAATGCGAGGTAGAAAAATGTTGTTAGAAGATAGAATAAAGTTACTGTTTGATGGTGTTGAATATGAAGTAAGTAATAGCACAAATCTAGTGGAGGCTATGGATGAAAAAGGAGTTCATATTCTTGCTCCATGTTTAAGAAATGGAAGAAAAAAAGGGTGCTGTAAGGCATGTATAGTTGAAGTTGATGGAAAGAGAAATTATGCATGTGGGTTAAAACCAAAAGATGGTATGAATATCGTTTATGATAGACAAGATCTAAAAGTTGATAGAAAAGTCGCTGCTAAGAAATACGCAAACCAACCGGAAACAAGTAACTCATGTTGTGGATCTACAGATGTAGAAAACAATAGTAATGGTTGTGGATGTAATTCAGATAACGAAGGGGAATCTAGCTGTTGTTAGATTCTCTTTACTTTTACAAAAGGATGTGTTTTTATATATGAATAGTTATATTAATGAAGTAGTAGATAGAAGTGGTTTATCCACAATGAAGAAGAGTAAAGTCATTATTGAAAACATGTTGCATCAAACATACTATGACGACACAATATCATTGTGGGTTTCTGAGATGGACTTTCCAATGGCAAAAGAAATAACAGGCAGCATTATTAATAGAGTATCTAAAGGTGTGATTGGTTATACTTTACCTAACTTTGAGTACTTTAATAGTGTTATTAATTGGTTTGAGCAAAAGAGTAAAATAAAAATAGAGAAAAATTGGATCATTAAAGGAACAGGTATTATGAGTGATCTAAGCAATTCTATAAAAGCCTTAACAGAAGAAGGAAATGGTGTAATTATTCAACCACCAGTGTTTCATTCTTTTGCATCAACTATCAAAAGGACAAATCGAAAAGTAATAAAGAACAATCTTAAACTTGAAGATGGAGTCTACAAGATAGATTTTGAGGATTTTGAGAAAAAAGCTAAAGACCCAAATAACACAATGTTTATATTTTGCAATCCTCATAATCCTATTGGAGAAGTTTGGTCACAGAGTGATGTTGAAAAACTGGCAGAAATTTGTAAGGAGAACGATGTGATTATTTTTTCAGATGAGGTCCATTCAGACATATTGAGAAAAGGTGTTGAGTTTTACTCTTTTATAAATTTATCAGACGATTATAAAGTAATGGTTGCCACATCTATTGGAAAAACATTTAACTTAACAGGATTTCATGCTTCTAATACGTTTATTAAAGATAGTAGTTTAAGAAAAAAAATTGAGGATTATACTGGATTCTCAACAATTTCTCCAATTGTACTTGAAGCTACAATTTCAGCTTACAATGATAGTAAAGAATGGCTGAAAACTACAAACAGTATAATTGATGCCAACATAGACTATTTAAAGGAGTTTTTAGATAGAGAAATACCAAGTATAAGATTCACAGTACCAAAAGGGACGTACTTAGTTTGGTTAGATATAAGAAGAATCAAGGTTAAAGAAGTAGAGTTTTTAAGAAAACTTTCTACAGAAGGCAAAGTTGTTGTTCAGGGTGGATCTTCATTTGGAAGTACCGGTTTAGGATTTATTAGGATGAGTACAGCAACAAGTATTGACGTGCTTAAGAAGGCTTTGAAGCAAATTAAGAATGTTGTACAAAGTATAAAAGAGTAAGTATAGTTTCGATAAGTATTGATGATTTCTCACATCACAAGCGTAATAGATTGACATCTTTCATTTGAAAGGTGTTTTTATCTTTGTTTTGGATCGGGACACACAGATACAATCATGTATATTTTTGAGATCATTCTATCACAAATGTATACTGCAATAGGTGTATTACACTATCTAGATTTGAACTACTCAAAAGGAATATACTATAATGATATCCATAGTCTTGAGGAAAAGCTTCCTAATATAGGTTACATACAAAACGAGTTGCATGTTGAAAGAACTGAATCTCTTCAGATTATAGAAAATAACCAGTATGAATTTCTAAGCTTCTATAAGAAAACATACGACTTGAAGTCTTCTATAGCTGATCATATATATGCAATCAATTCTTTTGGAAGCATATCTGTGGATTTAGATAAAGAATACTCTCCGAGAAAAACTAGAAGTTTAAGCAAACTATTATATTCACTAGCAGATCACATGAGAGAGTTCGTAATTTCTTTTGAGACAAGAAATGCCTATATTTTCTACAGTAAATTAAGATACATTTTGGAATTCTATTCAACCATTTTCATAATTGCAAACTCTGATGAAAAAAGAGTGGAAATGTATCAATCTCACCATGACATTAAATCATTTCTTGAGTATAATAAGATTCCACAGGAAATGAAAGATTACTTCAAAGACACAATGGAAGAAGAAGTGAAACGGCAAAAGGAAAGAATCGGTGAAGAATACAAATCAAGTCATCAGAGATACAAACTGTGTATTGATTTTATGATTGAATACTATAGTGAAATTGGTATTGATATTAGCAAGAAAAAACTTAGGAATGATAATGCTTGGGCAATCAATGTTGTCAATAGCACGAATAAATCACCAAGCAACATAGTCTTAATAAATTATTTTGTAGATAATTATCAAAATAGTAGAGAATTTTCGAGTGATTTATGCGATTATTCCTCAAGTTTATATGCTTTAAGTTGCACTTATTGCCATGTATCTTTGTTTTCTATACTCAACGTTACTTGGTATAAAGATAAACAAGTAGAGAACGAAATTTATTACTTCGTAATGGATATGTTTAAATATTTGGCACAAAGTATTGCGGATATAATTCCAAAGTATAGAGATTATGCTGAAAGGGTTTGGAATGATAAGAATCCTGATTATTCTATTGATAACACAATAGACATAGTATTGAAGAAATATCAGAAATATGTTACAATTAAATAGCTGAGTCCATATTAAGCATTTATAAGACATCTTAATATGAGAGGAGGCAATATTATGGCAAAAACAAAAATGACATCAAAAGCAGCTGCTAGAATTCAAAGTGCTACTGCTAAGAGCAATGGTGGGAAAACACCTAAAGGTAGTTTTGCATCAAGAGCTCAAAAAGCTTCTACTAAGGGTAAGAAGTAATAGAATATGACTATCCTTTTGGATAGTCTATTTTTTATTAAGGAGGGGAAAACATGAGTGAATTTTCAAAAATATCACTACATAATCATTTTCAAAGAAAAAAGGATGAAGTAACTATTGAGAAATCTATTAATGGAAAACATGATTTAGATCTGGAATATGCTACAAGTATTTTAAGAGATGCTCACGCAAATGGGTTTGACTTGTTAGGATACACTCCAGCTAATGTGTTTTCAATCAAAGACTACTTAATGATTAGAAGTCTAGCTAGTAGATTCGGAATCAAAGTGATACCTGGTGTTGAGATAAATCTATTAAATGAAGAAAACTATAAATATATGCATGTTGTAGTTTTATTTGATGATGATTCTAATTTGCTTGAAATAGAATCAAAAATTACTTTGGGTATAGAAGTTAATAAAAAGGCTTTTTTGACATTAAATCAGTTTATTGATTTAAGTTTGAAATCGAGGTGTATAATTATCCCTCATGCAATAAAGCAAAGTGGTGGCGATCATTCGGGTTGTAAAAATTATTACTTGATAAGTGAGATACTATCATCTAGTAAGGCCATACCTATACTTTTAGATGGGTCAAAGAAGTTCCACAAGAAAGTGTTATTGGCAAGATTAAATGACAAATTATCTGAGTATGAAAACGACCAGTTAGAACAGGTTGAAATAATTTCCTCAGCAGATAGAACTAGTTTCTCAGATATAGAAGATCCAACTTATATGTGGGGAGGAAACACATTTTCAAGTCTTTATTTTTGCTCGATTATTGGTAAGAAGAGGTTTGTTAGAAAGAGTGATAAAACTGATAAAGAAAAGTATATTGACTACATAACAATATCCCCAGATATTAATGGGGAGTTAGTTAAGAATGATAGACTGGAGCTATCACACGGTTTAAATAGTGTTGTTGGTTTATCAGGAAGTGGAAAGACATTATTATTGAACTATATATTTAATAAAATTAAATCTGAAGATATGAAGAATCTTACTACTAGTAAGCCTAACTATTCAGAAATATATGACAATGTTACACTTAATTTAATCGATAATAATGGAAAAGAAGTATCAAATGAAGATTTAATTGTCTTAGAGGGAGACAATCTCTACAATACTTTGACTATGGATTATCATGATGATAGAAATAAAATGTTCGAAAAATTTGAAATTGGAGTAAATACTGAAACGTATGAGGATTCATTGAAAATTTTTAGTCATGATTGTAATCAATACGTAAAGAATCAAATTGAGCTCAAGAAACTTAGAAAAGAAGTAAATGGACTGATTAAAAACACTATTGCAAATCAAAAGAGTGTTGATTTGAATAAACAAAACACTAGATTTACAGTTAAATATGTTTATGACTCAAAAAATATTGAAGAGCAGGAAAAAGTGAATAGTAAAATAAAAGAAGTTCAAAATGACATAGATAAACTTAGAAAGGTTTATACAAGCATAACAGAAATCGGAACAAAATATAATGCTATTCAAGTTACTAAAAGATTACAGTTGGAATTAATTAAGTTAAGTAATGTAATTAAGCTTTTTGAAGTTGAAAGCAAAATTAGCAACCTTGAGTTACGAAAAACAACTGACAAGGTGAAGTATATTGAACCGCTGGTTAGAGAGTATAATAGAACTACAGGTAAAGCTGGAGAAGAGGTTGTCAGATCTAATCAAGAAATAAGCAATAATCTTGTTAAAATATCGAATAAATTAAAAAGAATGCTTCTTATTAGGACTACATCAAAAATCCCTACTCTTGATTGGGACAATCTTTCCTTAGTTTTAAATAAAGGTGCGATATCTAGTGATTTTGCAAGAATTAAGCTAACATTGAAGAATCGGAAAATAGAGAGGGATAGTCTTAGAGAGGCTTTCTCAAATAATGTATCTGTAAATACATCTGCAACAAAAGTTGGACGATCGAAATTCTTGATGGAAAATTATGATTTTGGAGACTATGGAGATGTTCAAAGATTCTTAGAAGTATTTGTTGAAGAAGATTATAATAGAGAAATCGAACTGGAATTAAGTTATAACTTGTTCTTTGACTCTGATATTGAGGTAAAGATAGATGATTCAAACTTCAAATCAGTAACTCAAATGAGTGCAGGGCAGATAGGAAAAATTTACTTTAAGAATATAATTAACAGGGACATAAGAAAAGATAAAGTTAATGTCGTTTTTTTTGATCAACCAGAAAACAATCTTGAGAAGGATTTTATTTTGAATGATTTATCAACACTTTTGAATGATTTAAAGTTGAAGTTGCAGATTATAATTACAACCCATGAGCCATTGCTGGTTATAAATGCGGATTCAAACAACATTATTTTAGCTAAAAATGATAAACCTATAAGTGGTGCTAATAGCATATCTTATGAAAATATATCATTAATTGATTCTGAGGACAAACGTTCTGCAGTTGAGATGATATCTAAATTAATTGATGGGTCGATCTCTGCAGTTGATAAACGTAGTGAAATATATGGAGGAATGTATAATGGAAATTAAGATAGTAAAGGAAGATGAAATAAAGTTAGTAATTGATGGAAATGATGGAATTAACATCGAAAATGTAGATAGTAAAATACTGGAAGATTTTGTTGAAGCTTGTTTGCAAAATGATGCACAATTTGAAGTGGATAAGGATCTAGAAAGCCACCCTCTTGCAAAGTTATTTAACTCATTATTCACTATTAAGGAACCAGATAATGAGTTTAATATTCAGATAAAGAGTTTGGATGCTGAGATTACTCAAGTGAAGGCTCAAAAGGAAAAAATTGTCACAGAAATTGATGAGGATGATTTACCATTTTAGTATTGGGAACTGGTGTTCAAATTGAATACCTTTTTCTTTTGGTATACGGATAACGTTCGGGGACTATATTCTCCACCATTTGAAACCGTTACCGAGAATTTATGGAGTATTATTATACTTTATATAGATTCTCGGTTTTTGTATACTCAAGAAGAGTCTAAAAAGTGGTATATTTTGGTGATATTGAAAATATGCATTCCTTATTGTTTCAGGGGTTTAGTTTGAATCTCGGAAATAGTATCGTAATTCTTTTATTTGTCTTTTTGTAAGAACTTTGACAAAAATGTTTATGGTTTGTCTATTTTTGTTAATTATATAATAATAACCTTTAAAATATGCTATAATTTAGCCATTGCAACTTATGGTAGCGCATATGTAAAGGATGATACTATTGTTATTGTTAGAAAATAAAAGTAACATATAACAAAAGGAGGAATTGAGATGGAGTATTTTGGCTTAAAGTTACAAACATTACGAAAAAAGGCAACAATGTCAC
>JBFFKS010000068.1:0-7165 GCA_041555275.1 Xianfuyuplasma sp.
AGATGGTAACTTTCAAAAACTAAACAACAAGATAGAAGAACAAATGGAAAGAATTAACAAAAAAGTGGAAAACCGCTTAAGTGAGGGATTTGATAAAACAAATGAAACCTTCACAAATATCGTGAAAAGATTAACGGTTATTGATGAGGCACAAAAAAATATTGAAAAGTTATCTACAGATGTTGTATCCCTTCAACATTTACTTACCGATAAAAAAACAAGAGGTACTTTTGGGGAAGTGCAGTTGAATCATATATTAAGTTCAATATTTGGCGAAGTTAATGAAAAAGTGTATGGCACCCAAGTTACTTTATCTAATGGGAAAATGGTAGATGCAATGTTGTTTTTACCTGGTTCAATGGGGAATTTAGCAATAGATTCAAAATTTCCATTAGAAAACTATCAAAGAATGGTAGATCGCGAGCTCACTGAAGCTGATCGAGTTCTCGCAACAAGAAAATTCAAATCAGATGTTAAGAAACATGTTGATGATATTGCAACAAAATACATTATTCCAACTGAAACGAGCGATCAAGCAGTTATGTTTTTACCAGCAGAAGCGATTTTTGCAGAACTTAATGCTTATCATCAAGATGTAATTGATTACGCACAAAGAAAACGTGTATGGATCGCATCTCCAACTACAATAATGAGTTTGTTAACTACTGTCCAAGTATTATTAAATAATGCAAAACGTGATGAACACGCTAAAATTATCCAACAAGAATTAATTAAACTAGGAGATGAGTTTAAACGATACAGAGATCGTTGGGATAAACTGTCGCGTAGTATTGAATCAGTAAGCAAGAGTGTTAAGGAAATAAATACGACAAGTGATAAAATTGGAAAAAGATTTGAAGAGATATCAAATGTTCAAATTGAGGAACCAGCCAAACTAGAAGAATAAAGTTGACATGTAAATTTAAAATGTTATTATATTTGTATAAACGTTGATTGGAAAAGTAAAACTTAACCCTGTATTAAGCGAGTCTAGGTTGGTGAAAGCTAGATTATAAGATGAGTTTGAATAACACCATGAGTGATGGAAGAATTATAGTAGAACCATCCGTATTCCTGCGTTAAAGGAAAAAGTGCTAGAAATAGAACTAAGGTGGTACCGCGGAATATATTCGTCCTTAAACATTTGTTTAGGGGCGATTTTTAATTATAAAGGAGGAAATATAATGAAGTATTCAGTAAGAGAATTATACAAAAAATATCAATCTTTAGATCAAAAGGAAATCATATTATTTGGTTGGTTAAGAAGTAATCGTGCCCAAAAAGAGTTTGGATTTTTCAGTTTAAACGATGGAACATTCTTTGAAACAATTCAAGTTGTTTATGAGAGTGAATTTTTAGAAAATTTTAAAGAAGCACAAAAATATAGAGTTGGAAGTTCGGTTAGAGTTAAGGGAGTTTTAATGTTAACTCCAGATCGTAAGCAACCGTTTGAGATAAAAGCAAGAGAGGTTGAATTGATTGGAGATTCATTAGAAGATTATCCAATTCAACCAAAACGACACACAAGAGAATTTTTAAGGGAAAACGCACATCTAAGACCTAGAACAAATCTGTTTAGTGCGGTTTTTAGAGTGAGAAGTGTTCTAACTCACGCAATTCATACCTTCTTCCAAGAGCGTGATTTTGTTTATTTAGCTGCACCACTAATCACTTCAAGTGATGCTGAAGGAGCTGGAGAAACTTTTAAGTTAACAACATTAGATTTAGATAACATTCCACGGACTGAAGAAGGGGAAATTGATTATAAACAAGATTTCTTCAGTAAAAAAACAAATATGACTGTATCAGGACAATTAGAAGCTGAAGCCTTTGCTCTTGCATTTAGAGACGTTTACACATTTGGGCCAACATTCCGTGCAGAAAAATCAAATACAACAACACATGCAAGTGAATTTTGGATGATAGAGCCTGAAATTGCTTTTGCCGATTTAGAGGATGATATGCAGTTAGCAGAGGATATGATTAAATTTATAATAAAATATGTTCTTGATCGTGCTCCTGAAGAAATGGCTTTCTTCAATAAATTTGTTCAAAAAGGATTAATGGAAAAACTACATAAAGTAATGGATAGCAAATTTATCAAAAAAACGCATAAAGAAGTGATTGAAGTTCTTCTAAATTCTGGAGTTAAGTTTGAAAACTTACCTAAACATGGGGAAGATTTAGCTACTGAACATGAGAAATACATTGTTAAACATTTTGATGGGCCAGTATTTGTAACTGATTGGCCAAAAGACATAAAAGCATTCTATATGAGATTGAATGATGACAACGAAACTGTTGCGGCTATGGATTTATTAGTTCCGGGATCAGGAGAACTAATTGGTGGAAGCCAAAGAGAAGAACGTTTAGATTTTCTAGAGAAACGAATGGATGAAATGAATGTTCCAAAAGAAGATTTATGGTGGTATCTAGATTTACGTAAATACGGTGGTTGTAAACATGCAGGATTCGGACTAGGATTTGCCAGAATGTTAATGTATCTTACAGGGATTGAAAACATAAGAGATGTAATACCATTTCCAAGAACACCAAGAAATTGTGAATTTTAAGTAAAAATAAAAGCAGGAAACCGCGTGGTTGCCTGCTTTTTTATATGCACAAAAAAAGACGAATTTCTTCGTCTTTAATTTTTTATTTTTTGAATGTTTCAGCTAATGTTCCTGCAATACCAACTAAACCTTGCATATCAGATGGAATAATTAATTTTGTAGCTTGTCCATTAGCAACATCAATCATTGCTTTGTAAGCTTCTAATCTTAAGAATGCTTCATCTGCTCCAGCTTTTTTAATCATTTGGATACCTTCAGCTGTAGCTGTTTGTACTTCTATGATAGCTTGTGCGCGACCTTCAGCTTCACGGATTCTAACTTCTTTTTCCCCTTCAGCTTTTAAAATCTTAGATTGTTTTTCCCCTTCAGCAGTAAGAATGGCAGATTTTTTTTGTCCTTCTGCTAATAAGATTAAAGAACGACGCTCACGTTCAGAACGCATTTGTTTCTCCATCGCTTCTCTAATATCCTTCGGTGGGATGATGTTTTTAACTTCAACACGGATAATTTTAATTCCCCATGGATCTGTAGCTTCATCTAAGATGATTCTCATTTTAGAGTTGATTTGATCACGTGATGTAAGTGATTGGTCTAACTCTAAGTCCCCAATAATATTACGTAATGTTGTTGCTGTTAGATTTTCAATTGCTCTTAATGGATTTCTTACACCATAAGTATATAACTTAGCGTCTGTAACCATATAGAATACTACAGTATCAATTTGCATCGTTACGTTATCTTTTGTGATAACTGGTTGAGGTGCAAAATCCACAACTTGTTCTTTTAATGAAACTTTTTTGTTTATACGATCGATAAATGGTACTACAAAGTGTAATCCAGCTTCTAACGATCTACTATAAACCCCAAGTCTCTCTATAACGTATTTATTTGCTTGTTGTACAATGACAACTGCTTGTGATAGTAAAATCAAACCAAAAAGAAACAGTCCTATCAGTAAGCCAATTCCTAATCCTGACATTATTTAAATCCTCCTATTAATTTATTTCCCTTAAAAAGGGTAATCTACACCTTCGTGTGCTACTCTGGTGTTTGTTACATAATCTCTGGCAGCTTTTTTATTTTTAGACAATCCAATTGAGATTGTGTCAATAAGTAATCCACCAATTATTAAAGTTAATGAATAGAACATACATTTCCAAAGTACTTCTCTAATAAAGATAGTCCACCATGTTATTTTTCCTTTTACTTCAATATGTAAAATCCTTCTACCAAGCGTTTTTGTCTTAGTTAATAGGTTATAAACATAATAGATAATTGTAAAAGATAATATAAAATATGAAGGAACTAAAATTAAAGTATACATACCAATTATTGCAACTTGTTCTCGTGTTTTCCAATTGAAATCTGTTAATGCATTGTTTACAAGGTTAGTGAATAATGTTTCAGATATCTCTTCATTCTCATATTGAAGATAATATGTATCGTACTTTTCGTTATACTCATCGATATATACGTTATACTCTGCAACATAATCATCGTAACCGTCTTGTTTAAGCAAATCCCCTATAAAAAATTGAAATAGTAAAGTTAAAACGAAAATAATTGGCATTGCATCTAGAAAAAACGATGAAAACCTTTTAAAAAAACCTACTCTCATCGAATTTTATCTACGATTAATTTAACGCCTTCAATAGCTAAAACTTCGACTCTTTCATCTACTTCTAGATCTTCTTTACCAGAAGTAACTGCTAACCAATACTTCCCATCAATTTTTACTTCTCCACGTTCTCCCACATTAATGTCTTTCGTTACAACTGCTACTTTACCAACTAGTCTGTCTGCATTAGTATTAATTTTGTTGGTCTTAAAGTAATTTTTCGCAATTGGACGAACTGCAATAATAAGTGCAATTGAAATAACTATGAAAACAACAATTTGGAAAGCAGGGTTTAATCCAGCTATAGCAAGTACGAAAGCAATTAGCGCCCCCACGCTAAACCAAATACTTGTTAAATCCATTGTGTTCATTTCAATTAATGCAGCTACAATAACAATAACAAACCATATAATAATCATCACATCAAAATCCATTTACTACACCTCCGGTTGATTTAGATCAATAACTAACAAAGTGTCCTCGGTATTCCAATGAGTTCTAAATTTGTAAGAGCTATTGTCTGTAAGTTCTATTCCTGCTACTTTTGAAACTTCTTTTAGAAATTTCTTGTTACTAACCCTAGCGTAACTAGGTTTAACTGTAATTTTATGTCTTTTTTCAGTAGGGACTGCTCCAATGTCAAAGTCTTCTTTGCTTACTGGTTTCACTGCGACCAATTTATTGTCTGGATCTAGTCCTAACAATACGCTATAAGCATGATCGAAATGAGCACTAGCAGCTTTATTAAGAGTGATATTTGACTCGTACAGAGTAGCAACTCCATCTTTTGGTTTTCTTGTAGCCCAAATGAATGACATAAACTCACCTCCAATATATTTTTGATTCACACTAACATTATAACCTAAAAATATTTAGAATGCAACAAATATTATTTTTAATTATTTTTTATTAAACTTCTTTTTGTAGTATACTGTTTCTACAATACAGATAGGTAGTGATTATATGGATTTAGAGAGAACAAAAAAAGTAGAGCGAGACATAATTAAAACATATAGAAGAGATATTTGGACAAAATTCATTAAAGGGATAAAGAAATATAATCTTATTGAAGAAGGAGATAAAATAGCAGTCGCTATGAGTGGTGGTAAAGATAGTTTGTTACTTGCCAAACTTTTTCAAGAACTAAAAAAACATCCTTTGGTTAATTTTGAACTAGAGTTTATTACAATGGATCCAGGGTTTAGTGATGAAAACTTAAAACTTCACTTTGAAAACGCTGAAATTTTAGGAGTGCCTTTAAATATTGAAAAATCAAACATATTTAAGATAGTAGAACACATATCTAAAGACTATCCATGCTATATGTGTGCCAAAATGAGAAGAGGATTTCTTTATAATATGGCTAAAGAAAAAGGTTGTAACAAATTAGCATTAGGTCATCATTTTGATGATGTAATAGAAACAACCATGATGAATATCTTGTATACGGGTAGTTTTAAAACAATGTTGCCTAAACTCAAAAGCAAGAATTTTGATAATCTTGAACTAATTAGACCAATGTATTTAATAAAGGAAAAAGACATAATAAGATTAATGAGTGCAAACAATTTAGAAACAATGGATTGTGGTTGTGAAATTACTGTTTGTCGTACATCAAGTAAGAGATATGAAACCAAACAACTCATAAAATCATTAAGAGAACAAGGACAAGACATTGATAAAAATATATTTCGTTCCGCAGAGAATGTAATGTTAGATGGTGTAGTTAGATGGACAAAAGATGGTAAAGAATATAGTTTTTACGATAATTATAATGAGGAAGAGTAAACTCTCCTTATTTGTGAAAACACTTTCAACTTCATATCATCAATATAGTTGTTAAAATAGTAATAGAGGTGATAGAAATGATAAAAGAGTATTCTCAAAACCGAAGCAATGTAATATTGAACTTTACTTTAAAATACTGCAATACTATTGAAGAGTTATTGACATCACAAGGATTTAAACAAGTATTGGGAAAATATATCAGTGTTCTTGAAAAAAAGGACGCATTATTGTTAGATGAATTATTACAAATCACAAATAAAAACAGCCTAAGCAATATGTTTATGGAGCTTTTTAAATTGTTAATTGTTTTGGATAAAAATGAAATTTCAAAACTAAATAATGAGTACAAATTATTATTCGAAAACTCTAATTTGCTAATTGAGTTTGTAGAAGGTTTTTATAATTATTGGCGAGGATTAGAAAGATATGCACTTATTCAGACCAATGAAAAATCAAAAGGTATTCAGAACGTTAACTTTATTGAGGCAAATGATAACTTCTCTACATTAATACTCCAGGTTTATCGTCGTATTGAGGAAAACATTCTTGGTTATCAACATAGTGTGTATAGACAATTAACAGCTGGGATAAATGCTGGAATAGTTTTAACAGAAGCACCAGATAATATTCCAAATGATTATAATAAATTGGATGGAATTAATTTCATTAAAAGGATTGTTTTAACACCCCCATTTATTATTTATCCGAAACAAAATAAAAGATCTGGATTATTTAAAGAAATTGATTATAACCCAGTTCCTAATTTAAACATTAAACAGAGCCATTTTATTTGTTATCCTGCAAAGGTAGGAGATTCACTAACGTTTATCTATTTCCATCGTGACTTTATGAATCACGGAGTGGCATTATGTAACTTATTTGAGTTAGCTAAGCCAGAAGAGTATAAAAATAAAAAGCCTAATTTGATTTTAGTTTTCGGTCAAAGAATTATAAATCATGGGAAAGAAACTGTTTTTTACCACGATCAAAAAAATGACATCTTTACCGGCTTTGTAAGCAATACTGATGAAGTTGATTATTTTGGTTATATGAAGAAAATGATATTGACATTACATAATGTTAGAATGATTAATAAAAACAATTTACCAATTCATGGGGCGATGGTTAATGTTACCTTAAAAAATGGTAAAACAGCAAATATCGCAATTATAGGTGATAGTGGAGC
>JBFFKS010000069.1:0-7141 GCA_041555275.1 Xianfuyuplasma sp.
AACTGAAAATAACAGGAGACTATTTTAGTCTCAAAAAAATTAGTATTTTAGAAAGCGCTTTTACGGGGTCAGAGTTTACGTATGAAGCATTTGTTGAAATTGTAAAAAAACATAGGATAAAAGAATATATTTATAAACTAAAAAACAAGGAATTTTTAGAACTGTTTTTTGGAAAAAAGCAACGTAGGGTTTCAAAACCGGACTATTTAAAAATTGATATGAGGGATTTAAATAAAGAAACCAAAAAAATTAGAGCACTACTTAAACAACATAATCTTCACACTGTTTGTCAAGAAGCTAGTTGTCCAAATCAATTGGAGTGTTTTTCAAATAAAACTGCTACATTTATGATTTTAGGGAATACTTGTACACGTAATTGTAAATTTTGTGATGTGACGAATGGTGAACCATCAGAGGTTGATGAACAAGAACCAAATAATATATTAAAAGCAGTTAAAGTAATGGGATTAAAACATATTGTTATCACATCAGTTTCAAGAGATGATCTTCCTGATTATGGAAGTAAACAATTTGTTAAAGTAATAGAAGTATTAAGACATGAAGCACCTAATACAACTATTGAAGTGTTAATTCCTGATTTCATGGGTGATTATGATAGTATAAAACGTGTTGTTGATGCAAAACCTGATGTTATTAATCACAATATAGAAACAATTGAAAAACTGTACCCAGGATTTAGAGATAATGCAGATTATAGAAGAAGTTTAAAAGTCTTAAAAACTGTAAAAAATATTGATGATAATATTCTAACAAAATCAGGGATTATGGTTGGTATTGGAGAACAAAAAGAAGAAGTGCTAAACTTGATGGATGATCTAAGAGCATATGATGTAGATATTTTAACCATCGGACAATATTTGCAACCTTCTAAAGAACATTTAGAAGTGAAAGAATATGTACCTTTAGAGGATTTCAAATACTATGAGATGAAAGGTAAGGAAAAGGGATTCAGATATGTAGCATCAGGACCAATGGTGCGAAGTAGTTATCAAGCACAGAAGCAATTTGAAGGAGAATAATATGAAGAGAACAGCATTATATGAAGTCCATCAAAAACATGGCGCAAAAATTGTCGAATTTGCAGGTTTTGAAATGCCAATTGTATATTCATCAATTACTGAAGAACACACTTACGTAAGAACCAAATGTGGTATATTTGATGTCTCTCATATGGGAGAAATATGTATTAAGGGTAAAGAAGCAGAGAAATTTGTTGACTATATCTTCACTAATGATGTATTATCAATGCATGATAATCAAGTACTATATGGGATGATGCTTTATCCTAGTGGTGGAGTAGTCGATGATTTACTTGTATACAAGTTTCATAGTGAACATTATTTATTAGTAGTAAATGCATCAAACATTGATAAAGATTATGCGTGGGTAGTAGAAAATAACACATTTGATTGTACAACTAGCAATGAATCAGATAATTTTAGTGAAGTTGCATTACAAGGACCATACGCTGAAACATTGTTACAGACACTAACGGATTTTGATCTTAATAAGATATCATTCTTTACCTCAAAAGTAATTACTGTAAATGGAGCTGAATTTCTAGTGTCTAGGACAGGTTATACAGGTGAAGATGGATTTGAAATCTATGGTACTCATCATGACATTGTAGATATTTGGAATAAATTAATTGAAGAAGGTAAAGACAATATTTTACCTGTTGGACTTGGCGCTCGCGATACACTACGCTTTGAAGTCGCATTACCTTTATACGGGAATGAACTAAGTAAAGACATTACCCCTTTCGAAGCGGGACTAGGTTTTGCTGTCAAGCTAGAAGCTGGCGATTTTATTGGAAAAGATATTCTTGTTGAACAAAAGAAAAATAGAACAACAAGAAGAATCTGTGGTATTCAATTATTAGATAAAGGAATTATTAGACATGGTTATCCAGTTTATCATCAAGATACGCTTGTGGGTGAAGTAACAACAGGTTATAAATCACCAACTACAGGAGAAACAGTAGCTCTGGCAATGATTGATAGACCTTATGATAAATTAGGGACAAAGTTACACATTGAAGTTCGTGGAAAAATGAAAAATGCTGTCGTAAGAACAAAAAGGTTCTATGACAAGAATTACAAAAAATAGGAGGAATGGTTATGAGTAAAGTTATTGAAGGTTTGTATTATGCTAACACACATGAATGGGTAAGAGTTGAAGACGGATTTGCTTACATAGGGATTACTGATTATGCTCAAGAAAGTTTAGGCGAAATTGTTTACATTGAATTACCTGAAGAAGAATCGCAAATAGAATCAGGAGAAGAATTTGCTGCTATTGAAAGTGTAAAAGCTGCAAGTGATATAATTAGTCCTGTTACTGGAACGATTGTCGTTGTTAATGATGACTTAGAAGATAGTCCTGAATTGTTGAATGAAGATCCATATGAAAACTGGATTATTAAAGTGGACTTAGAAGATGAAAGTGAATTAAATAAATTACTGAACGCAGAAGAATACAAAGAAATTTGTGAGTAGGTGACAGGATGTTTAAGTATTTACCGCATACAGAAAAAGATATAAAAGAAATGCTACAAGTAATTGGCGTTAAATCCGTAGACGACTTATTTGAAGAGATACCAAAAACATTGTTAAATCCAGAGTTTGATGTTCCAAACAGTCACTCTGAATTAGAAATTTATCATCGATTCAATGAACTGGCAAATAAAAATGAAGTTTTGATTCCGTTTGTAGGAGCAGGTGCTTATGATCACTATACTCCCTCAGTAATCAGACATATAATTGAAAGACAAGAATTCTTAACTGCTTATACGCCATACCAACCAGAAATTTCACAAGGAACTCTACAGTATATATTTGAGTACCAAAGTATTATTGCTGAGCTTACTGGTATGGATGTTTCAAATGCATCGATGTATGATGGAGCTACAGCGACAGCTGAGGCTATGTTTATGGCCTGTGCGTCTAAAAAAAGAAATAAAATTCTAGTCTCAAAAACAGTGAATCCAAATATTATTAGCGTATTGAAAACATACGCTTTTTATCGTGGAATTGAAGTTGATTTTGTCGATGAAGAAAACGGAATCACCTCAGAACTTGATTTTAGAGAAAAAAACACAAAAGAGTATGCAGGTATTATTGTTCAATCTCCAAACTTTTATGGAATTATTGAAGACTTTTCAGCTTATAGAGGAATCTTAGATGAAACCATGGGTCTATTAATTGTAAATAGTGATCCAAGTGTGTTAAGTATAATTAAAACACCAGGGGAATATATGGCAGATATCGCAGTTGGAGATTGCCAAACATTAGGCGTACCTTTATGGTATGGTGGACCTTATATTGGATATTTAGCTACCACAAAGAAACTTATGCGAAAGATGCCTGGACGAATTTGTGGAGTAACTACTGATAGTGAAGGAAAACGTGCCTTCGTATTAACATTACAAGCTCGTGAACAACACATAAGACGTGAAAAAGCAAACTCGAATATATGTTCAAATCAAAGTTTGCTTGCTTTATTCGTTACTGTATATACTGCAGTTATGGGAAAAAAAGGATTAAAAGAAGCACAGATGAAATCATTTAATGCGACACATTATTTATTTGAAGAAATCACAAAACTTCCGAAATTCCAAAAAGTTTATGATGGTGAATTTTTCAAAGACTGTGTGATTAAGACTTTATTAAATCCTGCAGATATCAATGCTGCACTGCTGAAAAAAGGAATGCTAGGACCTCTAGATTTGGGTATGTTCGATGATTCAAAAAAAGGACAACTATTATTCAGCGCTACTGAAAAACGTACGAAAAATGAAATTGATACGTTAATCAGTGTATTGGAGGTATTATAATGTATTATGATAAATTAATATTTGAAATCTCTAATGAGAATCGTAAAGGATATAGTTTGCCTGAATATGGAATTAAGGAATATAAACTACCTGAAAATTTATTAAGAGGTGAAGAAGCGTTATTGCCTGAAGTTTCAGAATTGGAAGCTGTAAGACATTATACAAACGTTAGTTTTAAAAACTTTGGTGTGGAAAAAGGATTCTATCCATTAGGATCTTGTACCATGAAATATAACCCGAAAATCAACCAAGACATTAGTAATATGGCACAATTTAGTATTCATCCATATCAACCTGTTAGTACAACACAAGGATTACTTGAAATTTACTATGAAACGCAAAGAATTTTATCAGAACTTAGTGGACTAGATACATTTACGCTTAATCCATATGCAGGAGCTCATGGTGAATTAGTTGGACTAATGATTATGAAGAAATATCATTTAGACCGTAAAGATTTTAAAAGAACGAAAGTTATTGTTCCTGATAGTGCACATGGCACAAACCCTGCAAGTGCAAGTGTAGCAGGTTTTGAAAGTGTTGAAGTGCAATCTAATGAAGATGGAACGGTTAATATAGAAAGCTTAAAAGAAGTGTTAAGCGATGAAATCGCTGGAATTATGATGACAAATCCTAATACATTAGGAATTTTCGAAAAAGACATATGTGAAATCGCCGATTTAGTTCATAATGCTGGTGGATTGTTATATTACGATGGAGCTAACTTAAATCCGATTTTAGGAGTGGCACGTCCTGGAGACATGGGATTTGATATTATGCATATTAATCTGCATAAAACATTCTCAACACCACATGGTGGCGGAGGTCCAGGTAGTGGTCCTGTTGGAGTAGTGAATCATTTAGTAAAATATCTGCCTAAACCAGTTGTAAAAAAGGTGAATGACAAGTATATAATTGAAGAAAATAACGATACAACTATTGGTCAAATTTCTCACTTTTACGGGAATATGGGTGTTGTTGTAAAAGCTTATACATATTTATTAACAGTAGGAAAAGAGAATTTTGCTAATGTTGGAAAATATAGCGTTTTAAATGCAAATTATATTAAGGAATCATTGAAAGATGATTATTTATTACCAATTAAAGGAATATGCAAACATGAGTTTGTATTTGATGGTCTTATAGATAAGTCAAATCACGTGACTACACTTGATGTTGCAAAACGACTACTTGACTATGATGTACATCCACCAACAATATATTTCCCATTAGTAATAAAGGAAGCATTAATGATTGAACCACCTGAAACAGAAAGTAAGGCTACAATCGATGACTTTATAGCTATTATGAAAACAGTTGCCGAAGAAGCTAGAACAAACCCTGATTTAGTGAAAAGCGCTCCTCATACAACGGTTGTAAAAAGACTTGATGAAGCTACTGCTGCAAGAAATCCAAAAGTAAAATATAGAGACTTAATCTGATGCGTGATTTGGTAATAATAGGTGCAGGTCCAGGTGGATTTGATACTGCAATCCACGCCAAACAAAAAGGTCTTGATGTTGTTCTGATTGAAAAACATAAAGTCGGGGGAACCTGTTTAAATTATGGTTGTATTCCCACAAAGGCATTGTATCATAACGCAAAAACGATAAAAAATATGAGTAGTTTAGATGTTTTTGGAGTAAATGTAGAACATTATGATATAAACTATAACAGTATAAAGGAACGTAAAGAAACAATTGTTTCAAATCAAATTAAGAATATACTGACAACAATAAATAAACTTAATATTGAACTAATTGAAGGGGCAGCAAATATTGTCTCTCCAAATAAAGTTATGGTCAATAATGAAATAATAGAAGCGAAAAACATTATTATCGCAACGGGTTCAAGTGTAAAAAGAATTCAATTTGAAGGAAATGATTTAGAAGTAATTCATGATTCAAAAGATATCTTGTCATTAAAAGAATGGCCAAGAAAAATGGTTATAGTTGGTGCAGGTGTTATAGGATGCGAGATGGCTAGTATCTTTAATCAATTTGGGTGTGATATTACATTGGTTGAATATTTAGATGAAATATTGCCACCACTGGACAAGGACATAAAAAAAAGAGCTAGAAATTTATATAAACGTCAAGGAATTGATATTTATACAAAATCTGCTTTTGAGAAAGTATATTTTAAAGATGGCAAGTATTTTGCTGTTATTCAATCTAAAGGAAAATCAATCGAGATTGAAACTGATTATGTTTTACTTAGCACTGGACGTGCTCCAAACTTTGGCGGATTGGATTTAAATGAACTTGGTATCGAGTATACAAATTTGGGTATTAAAGTCAATGAGAACTTTGAAACAAGTGTTGAAGGTATTTATGCAATTGGTGATGTTACCGGATTACTGATGTTAGCACATAAAGCAACATATGATGGGTATAAAGTTCTTAGTCACATACTAAATAAGGAAATGCCGATTAATTTTAATCAGGTGCCAAGTGTTGTATTTACTTTGCCAGAAATTGCTACTGTCGGAAAAACTGAAGACGAAATGACTGGCGAATACCGAACAAATAAATTCTTGTTTAAAACAAACGCTAAAGCAGAATGTTTGAATGAGACTGACGGCTTCATAAAGATGATTGTAGATGAAAATGATATTCTAGTTGGCTGTCATATAATTGGTGCTCATGCTAGTGATTTAATTCATGAAGTTACAGCAATTATGTATAAAAATATTGATATTAATGAGTATAAGAATGTTATTCATGCACATCCAACGATTAGTGAAGTAATTGGAGAATGTATAAAAGGATTCTAATTAAAAAGACCACATAAATGGTCTTTTTTTTATTCAATTACAAATTCGTCATCATAGAAAATAATATCTCCTATTTGTGTACTAACACTATCAAAAGTTGGAACATTGTCAAAACGATCTTGGTAGCTTCCGTTTGTTACTTTGGTTACTCTGAATCCATTGCTTTCATCAGTTGCTCCAGGAACTTCTGTACCACTATTATTGATATAACCTTTGTAGCTATTAATAATAATTCCGCGAACTGGTACTACACTTTGATCAGTCATGAAAATTTCATTTCCAGAAACACCAAGTGCTCTTGCATAAATTGAACCACTCATATTCCATCTTGAATTTACACCATCAAAGTATAATGATTCCTCAGTGTAAATAAATGCACTGATTTCAGTTGTTAACCCAGAACCAGTATGAGATTCATAATGCTCCATCAACCAGATATTATCTTTTGCCATAAGTGTGAAACCATAGTTGTTACCACTTGTTTTAATACCTTCACCTAAATCAAAATT
>JBFFKS010000070.1:0-7110 GCA_041555275.1 Xianfuyuplasma sp.
ACTCATCATTTGGATCTTGAGATACGAGTTTTCCCTGAACTGCTAAACTTAACAAAAATCCTTTTAGTTTGTTAATTGCATCTTTCCCGATGATTAGTTCATTAAAATTCCCTAATAACTTTGTTATATCAAATCCTTTTCCAAATTCAACACCTTTAACAGCAGGAATACTAAATAATATTTTACCAAGCAAACCTTCAACAGAATCAAAATATGGTGCACCTAATCCAGGGTTCAAGCCCAATATAGCTGTTTCTATAGTTCCACCAACACTATCATTGTTTTTTGATGCATCACGGATGATTGATTTAAGGATATCCTCTTTCTGTGAATTAATTAGAGGAAAATCGCTAGAATTAAGTGTATTTAATAATTTATTCGTAATTAAAACATCCTCGAATTTGGTATCTTCTTCAGTTCTAATACTAGATATATGGCTACCAAGAAAAATTCCTTTGGCTTCAAGTATTTGAGAACATATAGCACCTAAAATAACTAGTGGCGCAGTTAATCTACCTGAGAAGTGACCTCCACCACGATAATCCTGAAATCCTTTGTATCTCTCGTTTGCAGTAAAATCTGAATGAGAAGGCCTTAAAACGTCAGGGTTATAGTCTTTTGACTTAGTGTCTTTATTTGGGATGAGAATGGTTAATGGTGTACCTGTGGTCTTATCATTAAAGTAACCACTAATAATCTTATAGTGATCTTGCTCTTGCCTTGGAGTGGATAAGTCTGATTTGGGACGACGTTTTGTAAGAGCCGTATTAATTCTATCAAGGTCTATGTTAAGACCAGGAGGTAAATTACTAATAGTGATACCTACAGCATGGCCGTGGGATTCTCCAAACAAATTGATGTGGATAAACTGTCCAAAAGTACTCATAAAATCACCTACAATTTCTCTATAAAATAGTCAATTGTGGTTGGCTGTATATAGCCTTTTCCCACAGAGTCAACCATAATTATATTCAATTTATTTTGTGTTGCTTTCTTATCTGTTTCAATTAACTTTAATATTTGGTCTTTATTATATTCATATGAAGTTGGAAGATTATATTTTTTTAACATGGAGATTAAGTTATCTTCAAAAGATTTATTTTTTGCCATAAATGCCATTCCTATTGAAACGGCTTCACCATGCAATAATTTGTAATTTGAAGCTTGTTCTAGTGCATGACCTAGTGTATGACCATAATTAAGTATTTGTCGAATTCCCAAATCGAGTTCGTCTTTGGAAACTATGTCCGCTTTTATTTTAACACATTTATAAATATAGTCATCAAGATGATCATGAATATCATTATTCATAAGGTCTTCATATAGCGATTTACCAGCAATTAGTCCATATTTTATCACTTCTGCAACCCCATTATTGAACTGCTTTTTGTCCAATGTTTTCAGGGTGGTTGGGTCTACTAATACCACTTTTGGTTGCTTGAATGACCCTATTGCATTCTTCATATTTTCTGCATTTATACCTACTTTGCCACCTACACTGCTGTCTACCATAGAAAGTAATGTAGTGGGTATTTGAATGTAGTCAAGACCTCTCATGTACACAGAAGCAATAAAACCAGCCAAATCACCAATAACTCCTCCACCAAATGCAATTATAGTTGCACCTCTTGTGACTCTTTTATCAATCATCAAATTAATCAATGAATAAGCCATTTCCATAGATTTTGAATGTTCTCCATGAGGAATGAATTCTACCATCTTTGGGTTTAATTTTGGAATTATTTTATTGATATGTTCTTTCGGTATGAAGTCGTCTGAAAAAATCACAAATTCCTGATTAGTATCGATATAATTCTCAATATTATCTAGTAGATTTTGTTGAATTATTACAGAATATGATCTTTCTTTTAAGTTTACTAAAACTTTTTTCATAGAATCAACCTTCTTTTATAATACCACCAACTGATTTATAGTCTTCATAAAAGTGGGGATATGACTTAGTTATGGCATTTGAATTTGTTAGTGTCACTTCTTTCTTGCAACGTAAAACAGCGATACTCGTCATCATTGCAATACGGTGATCGTTATAAGAATCTACTGTAACACCACCTTCTAGTTCTTTTTTTCCGTAGATAACAATTTTATCATCTATATTTTTTATTGTTGCGCCTAAGGCGCTTAGTGTATTAACAGTTGATAATATTCTATCAGATTCTTTTAATCTCAATCTATGTGCATTTATAATAGTTGTTGAACCTTTACTAAGTGCTCCTAGAACAGCAATTATTGGACCTAAATCTGGACAATTTGATATATCAATTGTGGTTCCAGCGGTATTTGATTTTTCAGTAACAAAGCCATTTTCCGTATATATAACTTTGCCTTTCATGTGTTTTATTATGTCAATTATTTCTTTATCACCTTGTATGGAATCATGTTCGAGGTCGTTTATTTTTATATTTCCATTTACTACGCCAGCAACTAAAAAGAATGCAGCTTGCGAAAAATCACCTTCAACTCGATAGTTTGTTGGTATATATTGTTGATTTCCTCTAATAAAATAGCCGTTTTCTATTTGTTCTATTTTAACACCAAATTGTTCTAAAATATCAATTGTAAGATCAATATAACTTTTTGATTCTAGGTTCCCTTTAATAATAATTTTTGAATCTTCTTTTAGAAGAGGTAAGGCAAATAGTAATCCAGAGAAAAATTGCGAACTAATATCTCCATCTAAAATGTAATCTTTTGCATTAATAGAGCCCTTTACCACAATTCTATCTTTTGATTGAGTAAACATATGTCCGTTTTCCTCAAAGATTTTTTGGTAGATTGATTGGGGTCTTTTTATTAATGACTCTTTACCAGAAAATATAACCTCTTTATTGGATAGTGATAGAAGAGGAATTAAAAATCTCAGTGTAGAACCTGATTCATTACAATTTAGAATAGTACCATCGTACTTGATTTTTCTTACACCCTGTACTATTACCGTGTTATCTTCAATTGTAAATTTTGCACCAATATGTTGAAGTGAGGAAAGTGTTGCTAAAATATCATCAGAAAAGATAACATTTGTAATTATACTTCTTCCTTTTGCAAGACTTGCACAAATTAAAGCACGATGAGTTAAGCTTTTCGATGGAGGAATATTAACTTCACCAGTTAAATTTGTGGGAAATAGCGTTATTACGTTATTAAGATTCATTCTAATTTCATCCTTTTTTTTGTTGAAGATTTCATTAATTCTTGAATTTTATTAGCATCTCCATCATGTAAAGCTTCTTTTAATTTATCCAGTTCTTTTTCAAAGGCATTTATTTTTTTGAATAGGAAATCTTTATTTTTTAAGAATAATTCAGCCCATAATGTTTCATTAATTTTAGCAATACGGGTTAAATCTTTATAAGAATCACCTATAAATAGACTTGTATCATATTTTTCATCATCACTATTCACTAACGATATTGCAATTGCATGAGTTAGTTGAGAAGTATATGCAATAATTTCATCATGTGCTTTATCGGATATACGAGAAACGTTCTTAAATCCCATTTGTTTAGCTAAGGTTTCAATAAGATTCAAAGTTTCTTCTTTGTTCTTTTCAGTTGGACAAATAACAAAGTTTGCATCCTGGAAAATCGCTTTATTACTAGCTTTTATACCTGGAGTTTCTTTACCGGCAATGGGATGAGTAAAGACCATTTCAATATCGTCATCTTGAAAGATTTCTAGAGCTGCTATTATTTTCCTCTTAATCCCAATGACATCTGATATAATAGCATTTCTTTTAAAATAGTTAATATTCTTTCTAATGAAATTTATTGCTGCATCAGGGTATAAACACAGAAAGACAACGTCTAAATCACCTAAGACGTCTTTTGGGGTTATTGATCCTTTATTAATAATATTGTTTTCTAATGCATAATCGATGGCATGTTGATCAATATCAATACCCACGATATTATATGAGTATTCTTTTAAACATTTTGCATATGTTCCACCTATTAAGCCAAGTCCTACTATTCCTATGTTCATATAATCACCTTTATTCGTATGCCTACATTATACTACATAACGAATTAAATGTTTAAATATAATTTTGTAAGCGTTTTTTTATAGGTGTTTTATTATCAATGATTTCGTGATAAACTAATCTTAGACAATCAAGGAGGATATTATGGAAAACAATGATTTAGCAATAGCAAAACAAGCTAAGATGGAAAAAATCGTTAGTATCGCTTCAAAACTAGGATTAACTGAAGATGAGATTGAACTGTATGGTAACTACAAAGCTAAAATAGACTTAAGTGTTATGGATAAACTAAAAGATACAGAAAACGGTAAAGTGATTTTAGTTACAGCAATTAACCCTACACCTGCTGGAGAAGGAAAATCTACGACTACTGTAGGATTAGGACAAGCGTTCACAAAAATTGGTGAGGACGCAATTATCGCGTTAAGAGAACCATCTTTTGGACCAGTAATGGGTGTGAAAGGTGGAGCAGCTGGTGGAGGATATAGTCAAGTGGTGCCTATGGAGGATTTAAATCTCCACTTTACAGGAGATATCCACGCGATTACAACAGCTAATAACGCAATAAGTGCAATAATTGATAATCACATTCATCAAGGGAATGATTTGAACATTGATCCAAGAAGAATATCTTGGAAAAGATGTGTTGATATGAATGATCGTGCTTTACGAGAAGTGGTTATTGGTCTTGGTGGGATAGGGAATAGTTTACCTAGACAAGATGGATTTAATATTACTGTTGCATCAGAAATTATGGCAGTAATGTGTTTATCTAAAGACTTAAATGATTTAAAAGCTCGTGTAAAGAAAATAGTTATTGGATATACATATGATCGTGTACCAGTTACTGTTGGAGATTTAAAGATTGAAGGAGCAGTAGCATTAATTTTAAAAGATGCAATTAAACCAAACTTAGTACAAACCCTAGAAAATACACCAGCATTAGTCCATGGTGGACCATTTGCAAATATCGCTCATGGGTGTAATAGTATAATTGCAACAAATATGGCTAGAAAACTAGCTAAATATGTAATTACAGAAGCTGGATTTGGTGCAGATTTAGGTGCTGAGAAATTTTTAAATATTAAAACACATCAAGCAGGATTTAAACCTGCTGCAGTTGTTATTGTAGCAACAGTAAGAGCTTTAAAAATGCATGGTGGCGTTAATAAAAAAGAACTAAACGGAGAAAATGTTGAAGCGCTACTTAAAGGGATTTCCAACTTGGAGAAACACATTGAGACAATCAAAACATTTGGAGTGCCTTATATTGTTGCAATCAACAGTTTCACATCTGATACCAATAGTGAAACACAAGCTTTGGAAAACTATTTAAACACGAATAAACATCCTTATAGTTTAAGTGAAGTGTGGGCAAAAGGTGGAGAAGGAGCAGTTGATCTAGCCAAAAAAGTAATTAATGAAATTAATACCAAAGAAAACAATTTCACAAGACTTTATAATCAGGAAGACACATTAGCATTAAAAATTGAGAAAATTGCAACAAAAGTATATGGTGCTGATGGAGTAGAGTTTAGCACAATGGCCAAACAACAATTAAGAAGATTTAAAAAACAAGGTTGGGACAATTTAAGTATTTGTATGGCAAAAACACAATATAGTCTAACAGATAATCCTAAATTATTAGGAAGACCTGAAGGATTTACTATCACAATTAGAGAATTAAGACCATCGATTGGTGCAGGATTTATCGTTGCTTTAACAGGGGATGTTATGACAATGCCTGGATTACCGAAACTACCTGCGGCCCTTAATATGGACGTAAACGACAAAGGTGAAGCAGAAGGATTATTCTAAAAAAGGATGAAATATTCCTTTTTTTTATTTAGGTATTGTGTTGCACACAGTAGTGTGTTACAATAGGTACAGGAGGTGACACAATGAATACTCAATTTAAACGAGGAATTGTCGAATTATGTGTCTTATCAGAACTTGTGCAAGAAGATATGTATGGGTATTTGATAATCGATAGTATATCACATCATTTAGACGTAAATGAAAACACTATCTACCCTATACTAAGACGATTAACAAAAGAAGGTTACTTCACAACATATTTAAAGGAATCGAATATCGGAGCAGCAAGGAAGTATTATAAGATAACAAAGAAAGGCTTCAATTACTACTTATCACTACGAGACTCTTGGGACAATTTTATTGGTGGAGTCTACGAAATATTAAATAAAGGAGGAAAAAAGAATGAACAAATTCTTAAAAGATTTGGAAAACGAATTGAAGAAAATGAAAATTAGTACAGACGAAATTAAAGAGATTTTAGCTGATCATGAGGAAATGATTGAACAGGCATTAGCTGATGGGTTAACAGATGAGGAAATCACATTGAAATTTGGAGAACCTAGTAAATTAGCAAAAGAACTTAAAAGCAGTGGGGATGTAAAAGATGTAGATACAAATGAATATGCAAAAAAAATGGGAAGTGGCGACACTGAGGGCTATGAACTATATAAGAATTTTAAAGTAAGTGATGGAATTGACGATGTAAAAGTAAGTGTAGTCTCTGCTGACATTAAGTATTATCCATACGAAGGTGAAGATATTGAAATTTTCTTTAAGGATGTAAAACATCCTGAAGGTTATAGTATGGATCTACAAGGAAAAAACTTTTTCTTTAGAAGAAATTCATCTAAAAAGTTCATAAGTTTTAATAGAAGCAGTGGTAAAATCATCATTAAGGTGCCAAAAGGATTGGCACAAAAAGAATTTGCATTTTCTACAGTTTCTGGAGATTGTGAACTATCAGGAGTAGAAGCAAAGGAAGTCAAAATAAAATCAACAAGCGGTGACTATGTACTCAAAGGATTCAAAACTGAAGGTTTCGCAATTTCAACAGTAAGTGGTGATATAAAACTTGAAGACTTTGCTGCAACGGAAGTTCATTTCAATGCTGTATCAGGAGACTTTGAAGTTGCTTTAGGACAAATAACTGGTGATGTTAAATTGAATACAGTATCAGGAGACTTTGAATTTGAAAACATTGAAGCTGATTATCTAGATTTGAACACAGTAAGTGGAGACTTTGAAGGAAATGAAGTATATCTGAATCACGTAGATTTAAAATCTATTAGTGGAGA
>JBFFKS010000071.1:0-7024 GCA_041555275.1 Xianfuyuplasma sp.
AAATGTTAAGGGGTTTGAGATTGGTGACAAAGTATATGGAACCAACGGGATGAAACTAGGGTCATATGCTGAATACACTTGTGTAAAAGATAAAACAGTGATTAGAAAAATACCAGAAGGTGTCCATTCAAAACATATAATTACGTTGCTAGATGGTGGAATTACGTCATTACCATTCTTAAGAGATAAAGGGGAAATAAAGCAAAATCAAAAGATATTAATTATTGGAGCATCTGGTTCTGTAGGTTCATTTGGTGTAACTCTTGCCAAGCACTATGGAGCTCATGTAACTGGTGTATGTAGTACGAGTAATGTTGATTTAGTAAAAAACTTTGGGTGTGATGAAGTTATTGACTATAAAAAAACAGATTATACGAAAAAAAATGTGGAATATGATGTTATATACGACGCAGTGGGCAAATCATCATTTGCGGCATGCAAAAATATTCTAGCTCCTGAAGGAAGGTATTTATCAACTGTACCGACTCTATCGACAATGCTTAAAACAATTTTTAAAAAAGAACAAAAAGGTAAAAAATCACTATTTGCTGCAACAGGTCTTAGAAAACCACCCGAAAAGCACAAAGACTTAGAAATATTAGAAAATTTATTAAAGGAAGAAAAAATAAAACCTTTAATGGATAAAATATATCCTCTAGAAGAAATGATTCTCGCTCAAAAATATGTAGAAACAGGTCATAAAAAAGGAAATGTATTAATTAAGATATAAGAAAGTCATATGGCTTTCTTATATTATTTGATATAATAGATTCAAATGGAGGGTTAGCTCAGTTGGGAGAGCACTTGCTCGACAAGCAAGGGGTCACCGGTTCAAGTCCGGTACTTTCCACCATTTGACACGGTTACCGAGAATTTATGGAGTATTTATATACTTTATATGGATTCTCGGTTTTTGTATACTTAAAAAGAGTTTCAAACTTACTCTAATACCATTAAAATGGTATAATTGTGGTATATAGTGAAAGGATGTGTTGTTGTGCCGAAAATTATACCAATTAGAGAATTAAAGAATACTGCAACAATATCTAAGTTCGTAGAGGACAGTAATGAACCAGTTTTTGTAACGAAGAATGGCTACGGATCTATGGTGATAATGAACATGGAAGTATACGAGAGAGAGTTTGCCAGAAACCAAACTATAGAGCTTATAAATGACGCTATTAAGGAATATAAATTAACTGGTGAATCGGTAAATGGAACTATATTCATTAATGAGTTAAAATCCAAATATGGTAAATAAGTATATACTATATCGAAAAGCCGCTATTGGTTTGGAAAATATTGTACATTATATATCTGTTGAGTTATCTAATCCTAAAGCTGCTATGAGTGTATTGGGAAAAATAGAAAAGAGGATTCAAGATATAATGAAGTTTCCACTTGTTTACCCTCTTATTGAATCGAATAAACTCATTGAAGAAGGCTTGAGGAAATCAATAGTCGATAGTTATTTAATCATCTATTTAGTAAATAAAAAGATGGATCAAGTTGAGATTGTAAATATAATGTATTATAGAGAAGATTATCTGTGAGAAGTGGGGGTTTTAAGCAGTGAGTAAGGTAAAGTCAGGCTCTACACCTTATTGGCTCTTTTAAGCGGGTTAATCATTGCATGAAGTAATACTAATGAGTACACCAAAGTTGTTTCATATTGTTATAAGGATATAATGGAAGTACTTATAGAATGTGAAAACTCTTTCATTAAAATAGTTCTTGTATTGTTATTTTCTTTGTGTAATAATTTGACAAAACGAAGAACAAGAGTAGTAAGTTTAAGGAAACGAAAAGAGAGCTGTTGGTTGGTGTGAAACAGTCGTTAAATTAATCTGAACGTGCTTGGGAGTTTAATTATCGAAAATTTATTGAGGTAATTACGTTAACCTGCGTTAAAGGTATGAGAGCTAAATACAATTTCTTTGTGTTTAGAATTTAGGTGGTACCGCGATTATATAAATCGTCCTTTGTTTAAGGAAGATTTTTTTATATTTTAGGAGTTGATTTTTATGGAAAATATTTTTAATTATGGAGCTATTAAGGATTGGATACCCTATATCTTTAGTGGTTTAAGTATTACAATGTTGATTGCTCTTGTAGCAGCCATATTTGGCGTTGTAATTGGGATTATTTTAGTTGTGTTTAGTAAAGTTAAGATCACTGATAAATTTGTGATTGCTTATATAGATTTATTTAGAGGGACACCATTGATATTACAATTAAGTATTGTGTATTTTGCTGTACCACAGTTTTTAGACCGGTTAGTTAATGGGATTATGGGAATGAATTTTGATTTTCAATTATCGGGTATAATTGCTGCATTTATAACATTTAGTTTGAACTCCGCAGCCTATATAAGTGAAATAATAAGGTCTGGTATTAATAGTGTGGACAATGGAGAAATAGAAGCAGCAAAAGCATTAGGTGTAAATAAATATCATATGTACAAGGATATCATCCTACCAATTGCTTTTAAAAACTCATTTCCATCACTAATGAATGAGTTTATCACATTGGTAAAAGAAAGTTCGATTGTATCTATTATTGGTATTCAAGATTTAATTAGGAGACAACAAATCGTTACATCGCAAACGTATATGTATTTTGAACCGTTAATTATTGTAGGAATAATATACTATTTGGTTATAAAAATATTGTCGTTGATCGGAAGAAAGATTGAGGTGAAATTAGCTTATGGTAGAAGTTAAAGGTTTATATAAGTCTTTTGGAGACTTAGAAGTACTCAAGGATGTTTCTTATCATTTTGCAAAGGGAAAAACGACCGTAATCATTGGTTCAAGTGGTAGTGGGAAGAGTACCTTGTTGCGGTGTATAAATCAACTGGAGGAAATAGATTCAGGAGAAATCATAATTGATGGAATTAACAGCAATGACCTAACCCATAAAAAAGTGGTTGAGAAGGTTGGTATGGTATTTCAACAATTTAATTTATTTAGTAATATGACAGTTTTAAAAAATGTAATGTATTCACTGGTAACAGTGAAAAAAATTGATAAAAAAATAGCCAAAGAAATGGCTATAAATGCTTTAACAACAGTTAATGTTCAAGACAAGGTTAGTCAATATCCAAGTCAACTATCAGGGGGACAAAAACAACGTGTTGCATTAGCTAGAGCATTAGTCACCAATGTTGATGTTATGTTGTTTGATGAACCCACAAGTGCTCTAGATCCTGAGATGGTAAATGAAGTATTGGATGAAATCAAAAAACTAACCAAAACAGGGTTAACCAATATAATTGTTACTCATGAAATGGGATTCGCAAGAGAAGTTGCTGATGAGATAATATATATGGATGAAGGAAGAATAGTTGAATGTGGAAATGCAAAGACGTTCTTTAGTAATCCCAAAAAAGAAAGAACGAAACAGTTCTTAAATAAAATACTATAGGAGAATAAAAATGAAAAAAATCATAATTGGATTGGTAGTAATATTAGGATTCGCTTTATCAGGATGTCAAGAAAAGGAAGATAAAATTACCGTGTTAACTTCAAGTGGTTATGAACCATATGAAATGGTTGATACAAATGGAAAGTTAACAGGATTTGATATTGAATTAATGGAAGCACTTGCTTTAGAAATTGGGATTGAAATAGTTTGGGAAGATGTAGCATTTGATGGAATTATCGCTAGTTTACAATCTGGAAAAGCTGAAATAGCTATTGCTGGGATATCACCAACAGAGGATAGAAAAGAGAATGTTGATTTTAGTGACATCTATTACAATAGTGAAGCAGGATTATCAAATTTTTTAGTTTTTGATAATTCACAAGTCTATACAACACTAGATGATCTAGATGGATTAATCATCGGAGCTCAATTAGGAACAGTTCAAGCAACATTATTAGAATCAATAAGTGCAGAGTATAACTTCACAGTAGATCTAAGAAATTCTAATACGCAAATTGTTGAGGAAATTAAAGCTGGAAGAATTGATGTTCTTGTTGTAGAAAAAATCATTAGTGAATCTATTTTAGAAAGTAATGATACATTGACAAGTATTGGTTTCGAAAGTAGCTTAGATGATGTTACAGGGAACGCTATTGCTTTTGCAAAAGGTAGTGAGTATGTTGATGACTTTAACAAAGCGTTACAAACATTAATTGAAAATGGAACAGTGCAACAATTAATTGAAAAATGGTTTTAAACTAGAGGAAAGAATATTCTTTGGTATCAACCAAAATATTTAAATATGCAACACAAATAAAAAGCACTTTCTTAAAAGTGTTTTTTATATTGCATAAGTAAACCAACGCCAAAAAATAATTTAAAATAATTTTTTATTGATTTGAACTAATATTAAAGGTATAATATATAATGTAAAGAAGGATTACCTTCTAAAAATTTAAGAAATTGAAAGGAGTATATTTATGATTACACGTAAAGAATTACTTACAATTAATGTGGTACCTGGAAGAGAAATTAAAGAAGTATTGGGTTATGTAAAAGGATCTACAGTTCAAACAAAAAATGTTGGGAAAGATATCTTAGCAGGACTAAAGAGTTTAATTGGTGGGGAAATTAATTCTTATACAGAAATGATGAATGATGCCCGTCAAATAGCTACAGAAAGATTACTTCAAGATGCTGAAAAATTGGGAGCTGATGCAGTAGTTGGGTTTAGATTACAAACATCTGGAGTTATGGGTGGAGCAGCAGAAATTATTGCTTATGGAACAGCTGTAAAACTAGACTAGAAATAATCTGAGGAGGTGCTTGTATGCACCAGATGGAAAAGACAAACAAGATACTGACAATAATTGGTCTTTGTACTGAAGGTTTAAGTGTTGTCGTTGTCTCATTATTTGCCTATTTCTTTTATGTCCTTGAAAGAATACCATTTTTCAGTTTGATTGAGGATGAAGTTTCCGCTGATGAACTAACAGATATATTGTCATTATATAAATTAATTGGGGGTTTCTTATCAATTATGGCGATTGTCTTGACAATTTTCTTAATTATTAATTTATTTTTGTTTGTTGGGTTGATGCGTAGTAAATGGACCGAAAAAACCGCACAAACAATTTATTTATACCAAGCAATTTGGGGTGGGTTAAATTTATTATCTAATCAAATTGCTGGTGTTGTGTATTTAGTTAGTGGAGTTCAAGGGTATAAAGGGTATAAAGAAATGACAGATATTAGGGAGGGCATTTAAATGAGCTTATTAAATCAAATCATAGATCTACTACCTTTATTATTGCCGATCCTGCTAATAGATTTTGCATTTAAAATCTATGCAGTAATTGACATTTTGAAAGAAGATCGTAGAGTAAAAGGTGATTTTAGTGGTAACAAAATCGTATGGATATTGGTTTCAGTTTTAATTAATTTTGGTTGGGCTATTTACTTCTTATTTGGAAGAGAAGAATGATTTACTCAATTGAAACAAAAGACCTAACAAAATCATATGATAAAACCATCGCCTTAGACTCACTAAATCTAAGAATAAAAAAAGGTGAAGTTTACGGCTTCATTGGCAAAAATGGAGCCGGTAAAACAACCACTATTAATTTGATATTGTCTCTTATCCACAAGGATAACGGTGATATTTTAATTAACAATGAATTGGTAAAATTCAAAGATCAAAAATATAAATCGAGTATTGGGTTTGTTCCTGATGTCCCTGTTTTTCCAGGATATCTAAATTCAGAAGAATACTTATCTTTTACATGTGACGTATTTAATATTACTGGGAAAGAAAAAAATCAAGCAATTGATAAAGTACTTAAATTTGTTGAACTAGATAAAGTCAAGAAAAGAATTAGTGGATTTTCACGTGGAATGAAGCAACGTCTTGCCATTGCTCAAGCATTGGTTCATGATCCTGAAATTCTGATTATGGATGAACCTACAAGTGCTTTGGATCCTATCGGAAGAAAAGAAGTTATGGACATTATATTAAAACTTAAAGGGAAGAAAACAATCTTCTACTCAACACATATTCTTGATGATGTTGAGAAGGTTTGTGATCGCATTGGTTTATTGAATAAAGGGGTATTGGTTTTAGAAGACTCTATTGAAAATATCCAATCATCATTTCTAAGCAATAAAATGTATATCCAAACAAAATCTGAACCAATTGAAGTTGTGAGGAAACTTCAAAAAGAAGGATTAGAAGCTAAGTTTTTTGTAAGTAATCAAGGAATTTTATGTGAGTTAAATAAAAATGTTAAGGAAAACGATATATTGAGAAGATTAATTGATTTAGATGAAACAGTAATTGAATTTAGGAGAATGAAATCATCTTTAGAAGATGTTTTCATAAAACTGACAAAATGAAATCACTATTAAAAAATGACTTTTTGTTTTTAAAGAAAACATCAAAAATAATTATTTTTCCAGTCTTATTAATCGTTTTCTCAATTTTTAGTATTCTAATGACAAAATATTCAGCAGAAATACTCGGTTATTTAATCGCAGATGCATCACAAATTAGCGATCTTATCGATACATCTATTGAAGGAGCATATACTAGCTTACTAGGTGATCTAAATGAAGTTATATTAATTGTTGTTATCATTGTCGGAGTAGGAATGTTTATTCGAGATAAGACAAAAGGAATTATGCCACTGATTCTAAGTAAACCTATCAATAGGAAGCAGTACTTATTAAGTAAATTCGTAACGTTTAACTTATTAATTTTGGTTTCATTATTACTTGGTTATATTGTGTTTTCATACTATGCTTTTTTACTATTTGATCAAGCTTATTGGTTTGAAGGATTTATCGCAATTTTACTAAATTATGTGTATTTTATGTTTATTCTTTCTACAGGCTTACTATTTAGTGCTTTATTTAAATCATATATTTTATCACTGGTTTGTGTATTTGGTATATATATATTGTTCTTAGTACTAGGTATGTTTTATGATGTAGGAATTCTTACTTATTTTCCTGGTTCTTTATTGCCACACTCTATATTGGTAATTAACAATATAGAAGTAGCTAGAGATGTACTTTTAAATGTTATAACTACATTATTGAT
>JBFFKS010000072.1:0-7008 GCA_041555275.1 Xianfuyuplasma sp.
AAGATGGGACCTTGATAGAAGACGTGATGGATTGTTTATTTTGCCACCTAAGAACCTTTCCATTATACCTGGCAATATGATTACCTTTCAAAGAATGTATGAGCATATTGAATTTTTTAAACGTTCTAGACAGGAATATGCCGTAATCACAAGTGCAAACATTGTGTGGAATATTGATTTTGTAGAAGTTCTAAAAAATCATATAGAAAGCAATGCTGATATAACAGAAGTTATGTATCAAAATATCCGTTTAAAAACGTTTATAATGAATCGTAAGTTACTTGTTGAACACATCCTTGCATATGACAATCTAGAATACAGAAATGTAATTGATTTGGTAGAGAAATCTCCTAATATCAAGGTAAATTTATATAAACATCCATTTTACACAAGAACAATTACTGATACATTTAATTACTTAAAATGTAATCTTGATATGCTGCGTTTTGATATTGGAAGAAACATATTTAAAGAAGAACGACCAATTTATTCAAAAGATAAAACAGCCCCACCAGCAACTTATCTATCACATGCTAGAATAGATAATTCTATGGTTTCGAGTGGTAGTATTATTGATGGTACAGTAATTAATAGTATTATTGGTCGTGATGTAGTTATAAAAAAAGGTGCGGTTATTAAGAATAGTTATGTAATGGCAAATAGCTTTATTGAAGAAGGAGCACATATTGAATATGCTATTCTCGATAAACAAACTGTTGTAAAACAAGACACACTTCTTGAGGGAACATTACGAACTCCTTATATTACACAAAAGGAGCAAATTATTACAAATTTTGAACGACTTCGTGTTTTGCTTGTAGCTAGTGAAAGTTATCCTTTTATTAAGACTGGTGGATTAGCTGATGTAGTAAGTAGTTTAAGTCGTAATCTGGCTCGACAAGGAGCAGAAGTAACAGTTATTATACCGCTCTATAAAAAGATAAAAGATTCGTTTACAGAAAGTTTAGAGCGAGGTAAAAGTAAAATTATTATTTATGATAATACAAAATATAAAATAAGAACATATAGCTATATATATAAAAAAGTAACTCATATTTTTGTAGAAAGTTTTGCATTCTTTGATACAGATAATGTATATGGATATGATAATGATGTGGATCGTTTCGCGTTCTTCGACAAATGTGTTGTTGAGTTATTAGAAGACTTACCAAAAATTGATATCATCCATATCAACGATTGGCATACTGCCTTGATTCCATTATTACTACAAAAATCACCATTTTCAGATATAAAAACCTTGCTGACTATCCACAATATTGATTATCAAGGAAAAGCAAAGAATGATATAATAAGAAAATTGGGATTACACGATTACGTATTTAAAGAAGACACCATTAATTTTCTTGATATTGGAATTCATACTGCCACAAAATTAAGTACAGTATCTCCAACCTATAAAGAAGAACTAAAATATGAATATTATGGTAAAAATTTAACATATTCTTTACTAAATAGAGAACGAGATTTTTATGGAATCTTAAACGGGATTTCAAGTGGACTTACACCTCGTATAGACAAACTAATCTATAGTAATTATGGTCTAGATAATATCCATAACAAACTGGATAACAAACTGTATCTACAAGATATTATGGGCTTGAAAAAGAGCGAGGATACATTGGTTATCGGAATGGTAACCAGAATTGTAGAACAAAAAGGTTTTGATTTAATTTTGCAAAGTTTTGATGAACTTCTTACGAACTATGATATACAATTTATTTTGTTAGGTAGCGGGGATCAAAAATATATCGATGAACTTCTAAAACTTGAATCAAGACATCCTGAAAAAGTTGTTCTAAATATTGGATATGATGCAACAGTACCTAATTATATATATGCCGGTAGTGATATTTTCTTAATGCCTTCAAGATTTGAACCATGTGGCTTAGGACAAATGATTGCTTTAAGTTATGGTACGCTTCCTTTGGTAAGAGATACAGGGGGATTAAAAGATACTGTAATTGATTACGATCAACTCACTAAAAAAGGGAATGGGTTTAAGTTCTTTAACTATGATGCAAATGAAATGAAACAAGTCATTATCAAGGCGTATGACTTATTTAGAAATGATAAAGAGATGTGGTTTAAACTAATTGAAAGAGCAATGAATTCGGACAATAGTTTGAAACGCAGTGCTGCGAAGTATATTGATTTATATCGTAATATTATTGAAAACTAAAACAAGGTAACGGTTTCATTACATAAAAAGGGGGATTTTCCCCCTTTATTTGTTATAATGATTACTGTAATAGGAGTGATACTATGAATAAATATTTTAAAGACAATAATGCATTTTTGACAGAGTTTAAATCACGTGTCGAAAAAAGATATATTGTTGAACTAAAAAACGCTAGTAAAAGGCAAATATATAATGTCTTAGGAGAAATGGTTAGTGAAGTTATCAGTGATAACTGGCTGGCAACGAATAAACTATTAAAACAACAAAACAAAAAAGAAGTATACTACTTTAGTATGGAATTCTTAATGGGACGTTTAATAACAAATAATATTATGAACTTAGGGTTACGTGATGTTATTGAAACATCATTTAATGAAGTAGGACTAGACTTGAATGAAATCGAACACTTTGAAAGCGATGCAGGATTAGGAAATGGTGGACTAGGTAGACTAGCTGCTTGTTTTCTAGATTCAATTGCGTCTTTAGGATATCCTGGATATGGGAATGGAATACGATATCGTTATGGATTATTTGAACAAAAAATTGAAGATGGGTTTCAAGTGGAGAAACCAGACGATTGGTTAAAAGACGGATATGTTTGGGAAGTACGAAAAGAGGAAGAAAGTATCAAAATTCCTTTTGGAGGACATGTAAGTTTTGAGGATGGAAATGCAGTATACTATCCAAACGAATTGATCGATGCTGTACCATACGATGTACCTGTTGTTGGAAATGATAATGGCGTGGTTACTCACTTGCGCCTATGGAACGCAGAACCAACAGATAAAAGACCTGATGATTTAGATGCATTTTCATATGACACAGAAATTAGAAAAATTAGTGGTTTCTTATACCCTGACGATGCAACAAGAAAAGGTAAAGTACTACGAATAAAACAACAATATTTTTTCAGCGCAGCTGGTGTTAATAGTATTGTTAAAAAGCACTTGCTAAACAACAAAGATCTTTCAAGTTTACCAGATAAAATAACAATTCAAATTAATGATACACATCCATCTTTAGTAATTGCTGAATTGATGAGGTTGCTTGTAGATGATAATAATCTCTCTTGGGAAGAAGCTTGGGATATCACAAATAGAACTTGCGCATATACAAACCACACTATACTAGCAGAAGCTTTAGAAAAATGGCCTGTAAATATTATTCAACCAGTTTTGCCAAGAATTTACCAAATTATTGAGGAAATTAATAGTCGTTTCTGTGGTAAGTTATTGAAAGAGGGGTATAATCAAAAGATTGTTACAAAATTAGCTATTATCTCACATGGTAGAGTACATATGGCGCATCTAGCAATTATTGGTTCGTTCAGCGTAAATGGTGTAGCAGCTCTTCACACCAATATTTTAAGAAATATTGAAATGAGTGATTTTAATAAACTATATCCTGGGAAGTTTAATAACAAAACCAATGGAATTACGCACCGAAGATGGTTATTGCATACAAATAAAGAATTAACAAGTGTACTAGAAGAAGCTAAAATTGATTGGATTAAGAATCCAAATGCACTTGAAAAGTTTGGTGCAAAGGCTAGTACGAAAAAATATCGTGCACTAGTTAAAGAGATGAAATTAGTAAAAAAACAAGCACTTGCTGACCGTATAGAAAAAGAGCAAAATATAAAGTTAGACCCCAACAGTATATTTGATATACACGTTAAAAGATTGCATGAGTATAAGCGTCAACTAATGAATGCACTCCATATCATGTATGTATATAATAAGTTAAAATCAGATAGTACCTTCAAAGAAAATTATTACCCACATAGTTTTATATTTGGTGCAAAAGCAGCTGCAGGATACCACTATGCAAAGAAAATTATTAAATTAATTAATACCATTGCTGCAAAAGTAAACAATGATCCAGAAACAAATGCTTTACTAAAAGTTGTATTTGTTGAAAACTATAATGTTACTTATGCAGAACAAATCATGCCTGCATGTGACTTAAGTGAACAAATTAGTACAGCATCAAAAGAAGCAAGTGGAACAGGGAATATGAAATTTATGATGAATGGTGCGTTGACAATTGGTACTCTTGATGGTGCAAATGTGGAAATTGCTGATTTAGTAGGAGAAGAAAACATAGTTCTATTCGGCCTAAATGCAGATGAAGTTAATAATCTTAATAAAGCAGGAACTTACAATCCAAGAGAAATATACAATAATCATACAGATTTACGATTAGTTGTTGATCAACTGGTAAACGGATTTTTTGAGAATGTAGATAAAGAAGAATTTAGAGAAATATACAATCGTCTATTAGGTAGTGATAATTACTACGTTTTAAAAGATTTTGAATCTTATAGAGACGCTCACGAAAGAGCAAATAATCTATATAAAGATGAGGAAAAATGGTTTTCAGCAAGTATTATAAATATCGCAAAATCAGGATATTTCTCGAGCGACAGAACCATTGAACAATATGCAACTGAGATTTGGAATTTACAAAAAATGAAATAAAAACGGCTTTTAATAGCCGTTTTTTGTTAGGTATATGCATTGCTTAATTAGATTAATTTTAATTTCGAACCTTTTTTGTATTATTATTTGACATTCGTTACAAACTGGAATATAATATGCTTGAATTAATCTTCAGGGCAGGGTGTAATTCCCGACCGGCGGTATAGTCCGCGAGCGTGATTAAGACGCATGAACAGGTGTAACTCCTGTACCGATAGTATAGTCTAGATGAAAGAAGATAATACATTGAGTGATCACTCTGTATTCCATTTTTCTTTGAATGTGCCTAACGAGATTTGTTCGTTAGCTTTTTTTTATTCTAAAGGAGGAATAACAATGAACAGAAATCGCGTATTTAAAATGACTGTTATCGCAAATTTAACTGCTTTATCAGTGCTATTTTATTTCACACTCAAATTCCCATTACCATTTATTTTCCCTAGTTTCTTAGATATTCAATTTTCTAATTTACCAGCGATTATAGGAGGATATGCTTTGGGTCCAGTAGCAGGAAGTGCTATTGTAGTATTTAGAACAATAATCAAATTACCATTTTCATCAACAGCGATGGTTGGAGAGATAATCGATTTAGTAATCGGACTATCAACAGTTTTAGCATCTTCAATTATCTACCATAAAATTAAAACCAAAAAAGGTGCATTTATTGGTATGTTGGCAGGTATGTTTGTTTGGGTAGTAATTGCTGTATTGGCAAATTATCTATTCGTTATTGATTTCTATATTGATTTTTACTTTAACGGTGCAGTAGAACCTTTAGTGGGAATGTTATCAGTCATCCCCGGTGTAGATACTACTAACTATATGAGTAAATTTATTTGGTATGCAGCAGTACCATTCAACATTCTTTTATCAGGGTTGGTTTACTTAATTACTTTCCTAGTATATAAAAGAATATCAAATCTGATTCATTCTTTACAAGAAAGATTCGCAGAACCTAGAAAAAAATTGTAGAAACTAAAAACACTTCGTTTGAAGTGTTTTTTTTGTTATAATAAATAAGAGGTGATCATCATGTATAACAAAGCATTAGAAGCTAAAAATTATATTGATAAAATATTTAAAGGAAGTCCTAAGACAGCGATTATACTCGGTAGTGGACTTACGCGAATAATGGATGAACTAGATAATAAAGTTGAATTAGAATATAAAGATATTCCTAACTTTAAAACAAGTACTGTAAAAGGACACACATCAAAACTCGTATATGGTTTACTTGATAATAAAGAAGTCCTTCTTATGAGTGGTAGGTTCCATTTTTATGAAGGTTATTCTATGCAAGATTTGACTTTTCCACTTTATGTCTTTAAGTTGCTTGGAATTGAAAATCTAATCTTAACGAACTCATGTGGAGGGATTAATACTGATAAGTTGTCTCCTGGAAGTATTATGGTTATAAATGATTTTATAAATTTGATGCCGTCAAATCCTTTAATTGGACCAAATGATGATCGTTTCGGACCTAGGTTTCCTGATATGACTGAACCATATAATCTTGACTTGAGAAAAATTGCTCAAGAAAAAGCATTGCTTCTAGATATACCTTATGTAGAAGGAATCTATACTGGATTTATGGGTCCTTATTACGAGACAAAAGCAGAAATACAAATGATTAAAATGATGGGTAGTGACGCAGTTGGAATGAGCACTGTACCTGAAACAATAGTAAGTAACTATTTAGGGATGAAGACATTAGCGTTTGCTACTATAACAAATATGGCAACAGGTATACAAGATGTGAAACATTCACATGACAACGTAGTAAAAGTTGCCAAAGAAGCAAGCAAGAAACTTGCACTTTGGATAAAGGAGGTTGTTAAGGAATTATGATTGAAAAATTTGCATTAGGAGCAAAAATTTTAGTGTTTGTACTTGCTGGATTTTTTGTACTAATGTCAATAGACGTTTTTGAAATGGAAGATTATAACGTATTTCAACTAATTGGGGTCTTCTTAATTTCAATATCACCTGCTCTAATTTTGGTAGGTGTTATGGTAATATTTTGGAAAAAAGAAAAACTCCTTGCATTTATGTTTTTTGGAATTGCATTAGCTTGGACTATTTTTCTAATTTTTAGAGGAAATTTCCCAGCTATGTTCGGCGGTCTTTTAATCGTTGATCTACCACTTGTGATTTCAGGAACAATATTACTTATATCATCAAAAAAACTGAAGGAATAACCCTTCAGTTTTTTTTATTTTGCTACCCATTAACGCTATCTAATAATCGAAAAATACAATAGACCAGCAATAATATAGGGAAAAAATATAAATAGCAAACTACATAAGTGTAAAAAAAATATTATGATTG